>PMBZ01000022.1 GCA_003153975.1 Hyphomicrobiales bacterium | reverse complement strand
GTGGCGGGAAGGCTGGAATGAACGCGAACTATGCGCTATTTTGCCATCCGCGCAAACGTACTTTCCCGAAAAGTTGCGAACTTCAAGCAAGCCGCTATAAGACTAGGCACGCATACGCCCGCGCCGCCATCCCCGGCGCGCAACCTTTTTCCGCACACAACGGTGACTTTCGATGATTACTCCTGCATTCGCCCAGACGGCCGCCGCTGGCGGTGGCGATATCGTCAGCTTCCTCTTCCCGATGGTCTTTGTTTTCGTGATCTTCTACCTGCTGGTCTTCCGGCCGCAGCAGAAGAAGGTCAAGGACCACCAGGCGATGATCGAGGCCGTGAAGCGCGGCGACACGGTGGTGACGGCCGGCGGCATTATCGGCAAGGTTGTCCGGGTTGGAACCGACAACGAGGTCCGCGTCGAGATCGCCGAGGGCGTGCAGGTGCGGGTGTTGAGAAGCACGCTGGCCGATGTCAAGAGCCGTGGCGAGCCCATCAAGGAGAAGGCCGAAGCCGCCAGTGGAGAGGGCGGCAAGCAAGCCTGACGCCTGCCTCAAGCTNNTATTTCTCGCGTTTGCGCGCGGCGGGAGCGGCCCTGATGCCCTCCGTGGCCGTGGCACTCGGCCTGATTGGGGTGTCCGGGGCAGTTGCTGACGATGGAGCCGCGCGCGGCTCCGGCTCGCGCACGGGCACGGTGTTGCGCTACCGGATCGATGTGGCGCAGGTCCGGAACCGCTGGCTGCAATCCATCCAGACAGACGCGCGGCGCATCCTGAAGGACGAAAAGATCGGTCACGGCGGCGCGGTTATCGCCGGAAACCAAGTGCGCGTAACCTTGCGCGACGCAAGCAAGATGGATCAGGCCGTTCTGCGGCTCAAGACGCTTGCCGTGCGGTCTACCTCTCTCTTATCCGGCGCCAGCTACGATTTGACCGTCGGCACCGGGCAGAACGGGCTCATTGTTATCGAGCCGTCGCCCGAGGGCTTGCGCAGCCACGAGGAAAGCACTCTCTCCCGAGCCGTCGAGGTGGTCCGCCGCCGCGTGGACCCTGAGGGCAGCGCGGGCGCCAGCGTGACCGCAGAGGGGATGGACGGAATTTCCGTCCAATTCGCCGGGGTGGATGCCGCCGAGGTCAAGGCGTGGATCGCCACGCCGGCCAAGCTGACCTTTCAGCTCGTGGATACCTCCATGTCACCGGAGGAAGCGCAAGCCAAAGGCATACCGCCAGGGGACGAGTTGTTGCCGGACGTGGCGAATCCGAACCACTTCGCACTGCTTCATAAGGAAGCTGCCGTCAGCGGTGACGATCTTCAGGCGGCCAGCGCCACCGTCGATCCGGTGCTGGATCGGCCAAGCCTCGGTTTTGAGTTCACTGCACGCGGCGCGGCGGCACTCGCGCGCCTCACCCGGGAGAACATCGGCAAGCCCTTCGCCATCGTTCTCGACGGGAAGGTCCTCTCCGCCCCGGTTATCCGTACGGAAATTCCCAGCGGGCGCGGCCTGATCACGGGCGAATTTACGCCGGCGGAAGTAACCCGGATGGCGCTTCAACTGCGGTCTGGGGCGCTGCCCGCGCCGCTTTTGCTTGTCGAAGAGCGCACGATTGAGCTAACTGGCCGCAGGCGCGAGTGAACCACGCAGCCGCCAACGAATGAAACCGCGCGGGCGATGAGAGAAACGGAAATGCGCCCCGGCTCAAGCAAAAGCCAGGCAGGCGCTCCGGTTTGAAGGCCCGCAACGCAAGCATCGCATAAAGGACCCAATTCCGATGTTCGGATTTACACTACATTTTTCGCGCTGGGGCGCGGCGGTGGTGCTCTTTCTATCGATAGCGTCGGTCGTGTTCGCCTTGCCGAACGCGATCCCGCTATCGACTTACGAGAGCCTGCCCTCCTGGTTGCAGCTCCCGCGGATGCCGCTGGGCCTGGACCTGCGCGGCGGCACCCACCTGCTTTATTCGATCGACACCGTCCAGCTCAAGAAGGACTGGCTGCAAACCCTGCAAACCGACGCCCGGCGTGCGTTGAGCGAGGAGAAGATCGGCCATGGCGGCGTGGTGATTGCCGGCGGCCAGGTCCGTGTGAACCTGAAGGACCCCTCCAAGCTCGGAGACGCGCTGGCCCGGCTCAAGAAGCTCGCGCAGCCGCTATCGCCATCGCTCATCAGCGGACAGAGCAGCGGCGGGCTCGATTTGGCGGTCGCCCCCACCGAAAGCGGTGCGATCACCATCGAGCCGACCCAGGCTGGCATCCTGCACCGTGTCGAGAGCGCCATCTCGCGTTCCATCGAGGTCATCCGCCGCCGCGTCGATCCCGAGGGCACGACCGAGGCCACGATCCAGGCGGAAGGCCAGGACCGCATCCTGATCCAGGTGCCGGGCTTAGCCCCCGCCGAGGTCAAGGCGCGCGTCGGCACCACCGCCAAGCTCACCTTCCAGCTCGTCGACCAGACCGAATCCGTGGAAACGGCACAGGCCAACGGCGTGCCGCCAGACGATCTGCTGCTGCCCGACGCCGAGCATCCTGGAAGCTTCATTCTGGTGCACAAGGAAGTGCTCGTGGCCGGCGACGATATCGTCGATGCGCGCGCGGGCTACGATAGCACCTCCGGCGGGCTCGGCCAGCGCGCCGTCTCGTTCGAGCTGAACGGGAGGGGCGCGGTTGCGTTCGCCCGCGTCACCAGGGAGAACATCGGCAAGCGCTTCGCCATCGTGCTCGACAACAAGGTGATGTCGGCCCCGGTGATCCGCTCTGAAATCCCCGGCGGGCACGGCCAGATCACCGGCAGTTTCAGCCTGGACGAGGTGAACCGGCTCTCGCTCCTCTTGCGTTCCGGCGCGCTGCCGGCCTCGCTGTCGATCATCGAGGAGCGGTCGGTCGGCCCAACCCTCGGCGCCGACTCGATCGAGAAGGGCAAAACCGCCACCATCGTCGGCTTCCTCGCGGTCTCCGGCCTTATGATCGCGGGCTACGGCCTGTTCGGGCTGTTCTCGGTTATCGCGCTGGTGATCAACATCGCGATTGTCGTCGCCTGCCTGTCGCTGTTCCATGCGACGCTGACGCTGCCGGGCATCGCGGGCATCGTGCTGACCATGGGCGTGGCCGTGGACGCCAACGTTCTGATCTACGAGCGCATACGCGAGGAGCTGAGAGGCGGAAGGGGGATCGTGGGGTCGATCGAGGCCGGCTTCGACCGCGCCTACGCGACCATTATCGACTCGCACTTGACCGGGCTTTTGGCCGCGCTGATCCTCTACGCCTTCGGTTCAGGCACGATCCGGGGCTTCGCCGTGACCTTGTCGTTCGGCATCGTCAGCTCGCTTTTCACCGCCATCACGGTCACGCGCCTGATGGTTTCGACATGGCTGCGCGAGACGCGGCCCACTGTCCTCGAAATTTAGCCCACGGATTTAAGCCATGAAGCTGAAGCCGCTATTCCGCCTGTCGCAGAAGACGAACTACCACTTTGTGAAGTATTTCAAGCTCTGCCTCGGGCTATCGATTGCCGCCATCCTTGGCACAATCGTACTCCTGTCAACCTCCGGCTTGAATTTCGGTATCGATTTCAAGGGCGGGACGCTGATCCAGATCCAGACCCCCGTTGCTACCGATGCCGGCCATCTCAGAACCACGCTCTCGCATCTGGGGCTGGGCGAAATCCAGCTCCAGGCCTTCGGCACCGATACCGAGTTCCTGATCCGCTTTCCCGAGCAGCCAGGCGGCCCGGACGCGCAAAAGGTTGCGGCCGAGAAGGTGCTGGCGGCCGTGCCCGCCGGCAGCAAGGAGCTTAGGCGCGAGCAGGTCGGCAGCACCGTCTCGAAGGAGCTGATTACCGCGGCGATCTGGGCGCTGGTGTTCACCAATCTGGGCATCTTCATCTATGTGTGGTTCCGCTTCGAATGGCAGTTCGCCATCGGCGCGATTGTGTCGCTGATCCACGACGTGATGTTTACGCTCGGTGTCTTCGCGTTCTTCCGCCTCGATTTCGATCTGACTATCGTCGCGGCGCTTCTGACCATCCTTGGCTATTCGATCAACGACACGGTGGTCATCTACGACCGTATCCGGGAAAACCTGCGCCGCTACAAACGCTTGCCGCTGGGCGACCTGCTCGACCTCTCGGTCAACGAGACCATGTCGCGCACGATCATGACGGTCGGTACAGTGTTCATGGCGCTGCTCGCCCTCTATTTCTTCGGTGGCGAGGTGATCCGCGGCTTTACCTTCGCGATGCTGTTTGGCGTGCTGGTCGGCACCTATTCGTCGGTGTACATCGCGGCACCCTTCCTGATCATTATCGGCGTGAAGCGCGATTGGAGCGGCGAAAAGGCTGGTTCCGGCCAGAAGAACGTTGCCGTGCCGGCTGGAGCCAAGGCTAAGGAGGCGCTTCCGTTCCAGGACGGGGACGCCGATGAGGATGAGGCGGATGAGGCTGCAAAGCCCACGTCGCAGGCCGAGGCCTCGAAAGCGGCTTTGGCGGCAGTGAGTGCCAGGAAGGGTGGCGCGCAAAGGCCGCCGGCACGAGCGAAGGGCCAGCCGCGCGGACGCTCCAAGAAACGCGGCTAAATCCGGGGCATTTGAGGGGAGGTAATACCCGAGCGCATCGAGTGTGGCCTACCCCTCATCCTGTCTTTCTCCCGCAAGGGGAGAAGGAACCCCAGAATTGTCCGGTGCGCAGGTAAAACCTCTCCCCTCGCGGGAGAGGGTGGCCGCGAAGCGGCCGGGTGAGGGGGGGCTTCCCGCACCCTGCGCACCTACGATATTCCAATGGCCGGGAATTGCCGGTTCGTGTCAGCATAATTGCCGCAATGAGTGAAATTCAACGGACTGTGGAAGGCGAGGCCCGGCTTGAAGACGAAGCCGCGGCCAGCTTCGTTAAAGCCCGCGACCGGGAGCGCTATTGGGCCGCGCTGTTTGCCCCAGCGGCGGTGCGGCAGGCGCTGTTTGCACTCTATGCCTTCAACGCCGAGCTGGCGCATATCGCGTCGGCGGCGCGCGAGCCGATGGTGGCGCAAATCCGCCTGCAATGGTGGCGCGATGCCATCGATCTGGCCGCACCCGGCATGAAGACCGGCAATCCGCTGGCCGATGCGCTGTCCGGAGCGATCCTGGCGTACGATCTGCCGCGCGGCCGCCTCGCCGCCATGGTTGCCGCGCGCATCCCTGAAGTTACCGGCGATCCTCCCGCCAGCCTGACGGACCTGCGCGCCGCCCTGCAGGAAAGCGAAGGGGCGGTGTTCGAGCTTGCCGCAGCCATCCTCGGCGATACCGGCGATGCCGCAAGGCAGGCCGCCCGCCACGCAGGGCTAGCCTATGGGCTCATGCAGCGGCTGCGTACGCTCCCGCTCCAGGCATCGCGGCGCAGGCTGCTTCTACCTCCGTCCCACCTTGAGAGCCGGGGCGCCGATTTGGACTGGCTCTATGCGGGCAAGCCGAGCGCCGCGCTTGCCGCAGCCCTTGCCGATTTCAGGGACGAGGCGGCGCGCGAGTTGCAGCGGTTCCGGGAGCTGAGGGCCGCGCTCGATAAGGCCGCGTGGCCGGCCTTCCTTCCGCTGGCTCTCGTCGAGCCCTATCTCAAGGCGATGGCCGCGCATTCTTTCGAGCCCTTGCAAACCGTCGCGACGCTCAATCCCTTGCGTCAGTACTGGCGGATTTGGCGCGCGGCGCTGTTGCGGGCGGTCTAAGCAAAGTTTCCCGGCTTTCCTAACACTTCGACGCTTTGGCTTGTCGCGGCTTGAACCTCCGCAACAAACCGCGCGGCGAGACGCCAGCGCCGCCGGAAAAGGGAACCTCGGCATTACCCTGCGCGCCGGCTTGCTTGATGGATCCGGATTGGGCCGCCTCACCCCAACGGGCTTCTTTCTACTTGTCGGGGGGCTTCGGAATTCGGTTCGGATATCTTGAACGGCCGTTTTCGACCAAGGCGGGAGAACGATGCACTTGCGCTGCTGGACAGTGCGAAGCCGCCAATCCGGCGACCGGGCCACGATGCTTGGCTTAGACGTTTCACGCGGAAGCGTTATGGGACTGGCGAGGCGTTGGGCGAGTTTACTGCGCCCGGATAATACCCCCGCGCGTGGTTCTGCACTTGCGGGAAAAACGCGGCGAAGTCCTCGCCGATGCCCGGATAATGGGTCTTGAGGCTGGCGGCGGCGTTTTCGAGCGCGACGGCTCTGTTCGTCCGCACGAAAAGGCGGTGCGAGATGCGCCGCAACGCGGCCTCGACGCCTTCGATCCGGACGTAGGCGCCAAGATGGTCCTCGGCGGTCATGATG
>PMBZ01000074.1 GCA_003153975.1 Hyphomicrobiales bacterium | reverse complement strand
CGGGTTTTCAATGAGTCAGGGTATAATTTCAAATCCGCTCGTATATTTAAGGGGATTCTGCGAACGCGAAAATCGACCTGAATCGTGGAAAATTTCGCAAAAATGCGGTGGCTGGACATAAACGGTGCCGCCGTTTACCAAGCCTGGATTAACTATAAGCGGCCATCCTGCGGGCTTTACTCTCCGGTAACACTTGTGCCAGGAGGGGAACGCGAAGAAAGCCAGCAATCGGTGCTCTCTCTTGAGCGATTTCCATTCCCGGCAATGGACGCGGGCCAGAGTTCAAATGCCGGTTAGTTCCTGGGCCAGCAAGTCGAATACCAAGCGCACCCGCCGGCTTGTGTTCAGCTCCCGATGCGCGACAAGCCAGATTGGGAACTCGAACGGCTTCAACCACGGCGCGGCGCGGCGTACCATCGGCTCGGCATCCCCAACCTGGGTCAGCATGACGCCAATCCCGATACCTTGCTTCACCAGCTCCCATTGCATCAGGTGGCTGTTGCTGAGCACGGGGAAATGCTTCGGCGTCAGCTTCATGCCAAGCGCGTTGAGGCCTTCGATGAAAGGCTCATTGTTGTCGAAGCCGATAAAGTGGGCACGCAGCATATCGTCCGGCGTTCGAATTTCACCGCATTGCGCGAGATAGCCGCCGGTCGCGTACAGGCAAGCGGTGTCGTCCCTGATTTTCCTTGCAATCAAATCCGGATCGGTGGGACGGCCGTTGCGAACGGCGATGTCGGCTTCGCGGCGGCGCAAATCCCTGACATCGTTCGAAGCGAGGATTTCAATCGTAATGCCGGGCGCGATGCGCCGTAGTTTGGCGACGGCCGGCGGCAGAACGAACGCGGAATATGACTCGCTCGCCGTGATGCACACGCGGCCTTCGATCGACTGCGATTGCCCCGAAGCTGTCAGCGACACGCGAGTCGCGGCATCGCCCATGGCGCGAACATGCTCGACCAGTTCCAGACCGCTTTGCGTTAACGTCAAACCGCGTCCGGCGCGCTCGAACAGGATCACGCCCAATTCGCTTTCGAGTGCGCTCACTTGCCGGCCCAATGTCGGTTGCGCCATGCCCAGTGCCCGGGCAGCCGCGGAAAGCGAACCTTCTTCCGCGGTCACGAGGAAAGCGCGAGCGCGGTTCCAGTCGAACTTTACAGATCGCCAATCCATGCACAAATGCATATCCATCCGGCAAATTTCGTCAATTAACATTCAGAAAGTTTGCAGGTAGGACTGACGGGAACCGCTTGGGAGATGTGACATTGAACGCGACGAACGACCAAGGCCGTGACACCGCCGGATTTCAGGCCCTGCCGCAACGTGGTGCGCCGTCAGCCGGACAGCGGGCGGTGAAAAGCTACCGGCGGGCAAAATTCTGGGATTGGATTGCCGCGCGCTATGCCCGGACGCCGGTCGCGGACGAAGCCTCCTACCAAAAAAAGCTACAGATCACGCAGGATTACCTGCGGCCCGGCATGGAGGTCCTGGAGTTNNGGCTGCGGCACGGGATCGACCGCGCTTATCCACGCTCCCCACGTGAAGCATATCCACGCCATCGACATTTCATCGAGAATGATTGAAATCGCGCGAGGCAAGGCGGAGGCCGGCCGGGCCAGAAATATTTCGTTCGACCAATCGAGCTTCGACGATTTTTATGCGCCGGACCGGAGTTTCGACGCCGTGCTTGGAATGAGCATCCTGCATTTGCTTGAGAACAGGGATGCAGTAATTTCCAAGGTGTACCGGCTGTTGAGGCCGGGGGGCATATTCGTGTCCAGCACAGCTTGCATCGGCGATGGGATGAAGTGGTTCAAGCTCGTCGCCCCGATTGGAAAGCTCTTCGGGCATTTGCCGCTCGTAAAGGTCTTTACCTCGGAAGAGCTGGTAGCCTCTCTGGTCAAGGCCGGCTTCGTAATTGACCATAGGTGGGAGCCGGGCAGGGGCAAGGCGGTCTTCATTGTGGCAAGAAGACCGGCGTAGGGTCACGATGGACGGAATGTGTTTGCGCACACATTCATGCCGGCAATCGCCAGTGACCGGCTTGGCTCAAAATTCCGTCCCGCAAGAGAGATCGCAGACCGCCGCAAAGCCCTCTAATTGTCCGTCGAAGCGAGCGGCGGGGCAGGCCCGTTCAGAGCTTCGCCTCATGCGCGGGGGTAAGCTCCCGCACATCCTCGCCATTCGCGCCCGCCTTGCCATCCAGCCCAAGTGAAAGCTCCGGTTCGCCAGCAAGTCCGGACTTGCCTCCCAGCATGCCGCGATGCCAGGTCCGCGCGCTATCCGCGTAGGACTGCACCGCGCCGAACACATCGCCCGCGGGTTCGCGCCGGGACTGCGACTCGGCTGGAATGCCGGTCTCGATCACGAGGTCGATAGGCCCGCCGACCAGCAGGAGGTGCTCCACGTCGTCGCGCCGGATCAGCACGAGCTTGCGGCCGCCATCGAGGTGCGCGCGCTCGACATAGGAGAGCCGCCGCTCGCGTGGAGCGAACAGGGCGTTCTCGCTGCTCGATCTTGTGTATAAATACAAGGCAAGGGCTGCGATCGCGAGGATTGCAACGATTGAGCCAATCGTGAAGAGCGAGCCCATGGCTATGCTAACCTCTTCTTTCCAAATAGCAGATGCGCCTACCATGCCAGCTGGGTGGGGTTCTGACCAGGGCCTAAAAGATACGGGCCCGCATTTTCGTGCAACCCTTTTTTAACCACTCCCGTGCCGTCATTCATCATGTGGACCGATTCTCCCGCGCCGGTCGAATCGTTGCATAGTCGCAGCCACGAAAGAGGTTTACCACATGGCCGTTCGGTCGAAGCCTTTCGCACATTGGAGCCCAAGGTGGAGGGCGGCTGCTGCCTGTGCCGGGGCGGCAGGTCTCGCAGCACTTGCGGTTGGCGGTCAGGGGCAGACGGCCCTGGCGTTGCTCGCGGCCGGCGGTGCGGTCAGCGGGGTATTGCTGGGCTCGGGCAAGCTTTACATCGGCGGCGAGGAGCGCCAGCTCGATGCACGCCTCCAGAAAGTTCTGGGCGTCCTGCCATCGGCTGCCGCCATCACCGACCGCAAGGGCAGGGTGCTCTGGCGCAGCGAGGCGTTTCTCAAGCTGATGGCGGGCTCCGGCGCCGTCCGGGATTTGTCGCGGCTTGGCGAGGGCAAGCCCGAGGCAGCCGCGGCGATCTTCCGGCTGTTCCAGGCCGCGGGCGGAGGACTGGCGCTTACCGAGACGCTGGCGCTTTCGCATGCCGGGGACGGTTCGGCCTTTCATATCACGGTCACACCCCGGCTGGTGCAGGGCGGCCGTCCCGGATACCTCGTCTGGCAATTCGAGGAAGCGAAGGCCGCGGCATCCGAGGACGCCTGGGGCAGCATCGCGGGCCTGCCGGTGCCGGCGCTGTCGATTGCCAAGGACCTGTCGGTGCTGGCGGCGAGTGCCAGCTTCTCGAAGCTCTATGGCAGCTCTCCCGTTGGCGCGCAGGCCTGGACGCTGTTCCGGACCAAACGGGGCAAGCCGTTCACCCGCGCCTGGCTCAGGGACGTGATCGCGAAGGGCGGCGAGCCGGCCGCGGTGCAGATCGTCAGCGCAAGCGGCGCGGCCAGCCCCGGCTTCCTCAATTTTTCGGGGAGCGCCGATCCCTGCCTTTGCCTGGTAACGCCGGCATCGGGCGCCGGAAGCCTCGACGAGTCGTTCGAGGCCCTGCTTGGCCGCGCGCCTCAGCCGATGGCGCTTACGAGCACGAAGGGCGTGATCCTGGCGGCGAACGACGCCTTCCGCACGCTTTTCCGGGGCAATTCCGGCGAGCTTGCGAATACCGGGCTTTCCGGCAAGTCGCTCGCGCTGCTCGTGGCGGACACATCCTCGCAGACTATCGGCGACCGGATCGCGGCCCTTGGCGAGCGCGCCGGCACCGATAACGGCGCCATCGAGCTGCAAGCCGTGCTCAAGGGCAGCGAGGGCCGCAGGGTGCGCCTGGGCGTCTTTCCGGCGGCGGCCGGCGGCAATCTCATCGTCACCGCGATCGAGGCCGGCGCCGCGCTGCCCGGCGGCGAGGACGCGGTGCAAAGCCAGAAGCTTCAGGCCGTGGGCGAATTGGCCGGTGGCATCGCCCACGACTTCAACAACCTGCTTACCGCCATCATCGGTCATTCGGACCTGCTCCTGCGCCGCTTCCGCGCCTCCGATCCTGGCTTCAAGGACGTGATGAACATCAAGGGCAGCGCTACCCGCGCGGCCACGCTCGTCGCCCAAATCCTGGCATACTCGCGCAAGCAGACGCTCCGTCCCGCCGTCTTGAGGCTCACCGACATCATCGAGCAGTTCCGCGCCACCATCGGCCGCACGCTCGGCGAGAACGTCAAGTTGGACATACAGCACGGCCGCGACCTCTGGTTCGTGAAAGCCGACGAGGGCCAGATCTTCCAGGTCGTCATGAACCTCGCGGTGAATGCGCGCGACGCCATGCCCGGTGGCGGCGAGATCGCGGTCCGCACCGCAAACTTAAGCGAGCGCGAGTCGCTGGCGCTGAAGGACAAGGGGCTCGCCCGCGGCGAATATGTGCTCTGCGAGGTGCGCGATACCGGCACCGGCATCCAGCCCGAGCACCTGGCAAGAATCTTCGACCCCTTCTTCTCGACCAAGGAGGTGGGCAAGGGCACCGGCCTCGGCCTCTCGACCGTGCAGGGCATCGTGAAGCAGACCGGCGGCACCATCGCCGTCGACAGCAGGATCGGCGAAGGCACCGCGTTCCGCATCTACCTGCCGCGCTATGTCGAGACCGCCGAGGACCTGAAGGTGCTCGAAAGCAAGGCCGAGGCGCCGGAGAAGAATGCCGACCTCACCGGCAGCGCCACCGTGCTGCTGGTCGAGGACGAGGAGGCCGTGCGCTCCTTTGCCTCGCGCGCGCTCGCCACGCGCGGCTACAAGGTGCTCGAAGCCGGCAGCGGCGTGGAAGCGCTGGAGGTCATGGAGCGCGTGGAGGGCAAGATCGACCTTGTGCTGAGCGACGTGGTCATGCCCGAGATGGACGGACCCACGCTGCTGCGCCACTTGCGCGAGAAGAACCCGGCCATCCGCATCGTGTTCATGTCGGGCTACGCAGAGGAGGCCTTCCGCAAGAACCTCGGGCCGGACGAGAATTTCATGTTCCTGCCCAAGCCCTTCACGCTCAAGAAGCTCGCCGAGACCGTGAAAGCCGCCGCCGCCTGAACCGCTCCGGGCTGAAGCCCCTCGCAAGGCCGGAAATGGCAGCGTGGCCGGGCGGATTTGGCATAAGCCGCGTGTGCAATGCCCCGGGAAAGTCAAATTTGTGTCGAATTTCCCGGACGGCATGTGGGCATTCTAAGTCTTCAGGAATAGCTTCTTGCCGCTCCATTTTCAGTCGGTTACTTGGAAGGCGCAAAACATGCCGGCAGGTTACAAAGCAAGACTTCTCGCCGCCTCGATTTGCCTGGTCTTTCTTGCGGCCAGCCGCGCCCTGGCCCAATCGGGCGCGGCGGAGCCGGAGGCCGAAGTTACCGCGCTCTTGAAAGAGGTGACGGCGCTGCGGGCGGCCAAGAAAGAGGCGGAAGCCATCAAGATCGCCGAAAAGGCGCTGTCCATCGCGGAGCAGAGCTTTCCGGCCGGCTCGGACAAGCTCGTGAGGCCGCTCGGCGTGCTGGGCTGGGCCTATTACGGCCAGAACCGATACGCGGACTCAGAACGGCTGCTGCTGAGGGCTCTCGAAATTCGCGAAAAGTCGGGATGGCAGGTAAAGCCCAGCGCCGCCGGTTTTTGCCTCATACTCGGCAATCTCTATTTCGTTCAGGGCAAGCTGGACCGGACGGTCGCGATTTATAAGCGTTTCTCCGATTTCGCCGAACCCATGATCGCGGCAAAGACCGTAAGGCCCGACGATCCCGAGGTGCACGAGGTCAGCGGCCTTCTCCAGGAAGTTTACGTCGCGATGTCCCGCCCAGCCGATGCGGAGCAACTGCTCAAGCACCGCATTTCGCTGACGGAGCAGGCGCTGGGTTACGATCACCCCTATGTTGGGGATTTGCTGAATACTCTGGCTTCGCTTTACCAAAGCCTGGGACGCGCGGCGGAGGCCGGGCCGCTGTTCGAACGCTCGCTTGCCGTTGCGGAAAAAGCGCTTGCCAACCCGGCAACGGATTTCGGCCCCTCGCTTACCCGGCAGGCCATGGCGGGCAAGCTGAACGCCGTGGCGCAGCATTACGAGAAGACCGGCCAGCCCGGCCGGGCGGAAGAGGTTTTCAAGCTGGCGCAGCGCGCGCAGGCGCCGGCTCCCGCAGTGGAAGCGAAGCCGGACGACGATCCCGAGGCGCTGGCGCGCGAGGCCCGGCAATACGAGATCGACAAACGGGCGGCGGATGCCGAGGCCGTGAACCGGCGGATCGTTGCCTATTGGGAGAAGGCTCTGGCCGCCCGGCCGGACGACAAGACAGCCGCCACGAAGTTTAAGGAAATCGCGCGGAAGCTGGCCCAGGAGTTTTATCAGAGCAGCCGCTACGCCGATGCCGGGCCGCTGTTCCAGCGCGTACTCAGCTTGGAGGAGAGCGAGGGCGGCAAGCTCGGCGTGGCGGCGGCGCTCGAAGCGCTTGCGGACATCGCCGGCGCCACCGGGCGCTACGAGGACGCCGAGACTCAATGGAAAAAGGCGCTGGGCATCCGGGAAGCGGAGCAGGGCGTGGAGCATCAGGACGTCTCGGTGCTTCGCTACAAGCTCTATAAATTCTACACGGACCGCGGACGCAGGGCTGACGCCGAAGCCGTGCTCGGAAGCTTCAGCGCCGCCGCCGAACGGATGGCTAAGGCGGCTCCCGCCACCCGCGACGTTCTCGCCGACCTTGACAACTGGGGTTCACGGCCGGACACGCGCACCCGCTACAATATGGTCGAGTGGCAACTCCTGGATACGGCGCATACGGGAATGGAATACGCCGGGTCCGCGCACCTCATGGTGGCCCGGCCGCTCATGGGCGCCGGTTTCTCGATGGCGAATGAAAAGAATTGGCGTGACGCGGTGGCTGTGCTGTCGCGCGCGGCCGGCATCCAGATCGCCAGCCTGCGGCGTTCCGGTGCCACGGTTCTGCCGGAAGCGGCGGCTTCCCCCGCCCCGCAGGGGGGCGACATGTGGGTGCCGCAAACCCCCGCCGAGTGGGCGAACGCCACGTTCGGCAGGCTGATGAAGGCGGGCTACGAATTGGCCGGGCAGGACACCGCGCGCGCCCCCAGATTGCGCGACAGCCTGTTCGAGACCGCGCAATGGGGACAGCATTCCGCCGCGGCGGCCGCGCTCACCCAGATGGCCGCCCGTCAGAACGATCCCAAGCTCGGCGCGTTGGCCCGCGAGCGCCAGGAACTCGCCAGCGAGTGGCAAGACCTCGACAAGCAGTTGACGGCGCACTTGGCGCTGCCGCCAGAGGAACGCCGGCGGCTGGCAGGCGAGGAGGAGACCCGCCGCCAGCGTCAAGTCTGGATCGACGGACGCATCCGGGGCATCGACCAGACCCTGGCCGCCGATTTCCCGCGCTACGCCGGGCTGGTCAACCCCGAGCCGCTTACTCCGGATGGGGTGCAGGCACTGCTGAATGACGGCGAAGCGCTGGTGCTGTTTTACGATGTGCCTTCCCTCGGCGGGGATACCGGCGCAACCTTCGTGTGGGCCGTGACCAAAACCGCCGTCCGTTGGGCCAGGCTGGACCTCGACGGAGCCGCGATCGCGGCGCGTGTTCAGGCGCTTCGCTGCGGGCTGGACCCGAGCAGCTGGCTTGGCGATGGCGAGCGCAAGTGCCAGGGCCTGCTCGACACCCGGTATTCGGCGGCGGACATGGAGGCGGGCAAGCCGCTTCCCTTCGATGTCCGCAAGTCCCACGAGCTTTACAAAGCGCTGTTCGGCCCCATCGAGGCGGATATCGCGGGCGCGCATCTGCTGACCGTGCCGGCGGGGGCGCTGACCGCGCTGCCGCTTCAGGTGCTGGTGACGGACGATCCGGGGGCCGCGCCGGTTGCACCGGACATATCTGGACAGACGCCGTGGCTTGGCGTGCGGCAGCCGCTGACCGTGCTGCCCTCCGTGCCCAGTCTCAAGGCACTCAGGAAATTGGTGAAGGAAGGCCGCGCGAGCAAGCCGTTCATCGGCTTCGGCAATCCGCTGCTGACCGGCCCGGCCGGCGACGACAGGAGCGCCTGGGAGGTGCGGCAGTGCCAGAAGGCGGCCGCCGTTTCCACCGCGTCGAGGACCGTGTCCGCGCCGCCGCCTGCCGCCTTCAAGCGGAACGTCAAAGGCGATGCGGAACTCTTGCGCAGGCAGCCGCCTCTGCCCGAAACGGCCGGCGAGCTTTGCGCGGTCGCGAAAAGCCTCGGCGCGGCGGATAGCGACGTGTGGCTCGGCGAGCGGGCCACCGCCGGCTCGGTCATGGCTCTCAGCCGTAGCGGCGATCTGGCCGGTTACCGCACCATCCATTTCGCCACCCACGGTCTGGTCGCCGGCGATCTCGGCACGCTCAACGAGCCGGCGCTGTTGATGACGCCGCCGGAAAATCCAGTGGAAGGGGACGACGGCTTGCTCAAGGCATCGGATGTGACGCAGCTCAACCTCGATGCGCAATGGGTGGTGATGTCCGCCTGCAATACGGCGGCTGGCGGCAAGGCGGGTGCGGAAGCGCTGTCAGGCCTGGCAAGAGCGTTCTTCTACGCCGGAGCACGGGCGCTTCTGGTGTCCCATTGGGCGGTGAACTCCACCGCCGCCACGGAGCTGACGACCGGGACTTTTTCCGCCATGGCATCGCCGGGCGAGATTGGGCGGTCGGAAGCGCTGCGGCGGACCATGGCCGCACTGGCGAAGAGCCCCGACGCCGGCAAGCGGCATCCCTCATACTGGGCGCCGTTTGTGGTGGCTGGCGAGGGCGCGCGCTGATTGCGAAGCATATGGTGCGGTTCCGGCCAGAAAACGGAACCGCGCCTCACGGGCCTGCCAGCTAACAGGCCCAAATGGTTCAACCGGGAAACGCCAGTTAAAGTCACTTTGCAGGTGGAAACGGGTATCAAAGTGGTCCGCAGCGTCGGCCCAGCGAAGGCTGGTTCCATCTAAGATGCTGCTCCAGCGTCAGAAATGGATTCCCGCTTTCGCACGTAAGCGCTGACATTAGCTCAACCTGATGCCAGGTTCCGGCATTCCCGAAGTTCGCCGGGACCGTGAAAGCCGCTGCCGCCTGAACCTTATGGGCGCAAACTTGAGGGCAGGCGATGCAGGCTCCATCGCTTCGCGGAGGGGGAAGCTTTTTTCAGAGCGTGTCGAGCGGCACTTTTAAAAAGCGCTTGCCGGTCTCATCGGGGGCGGGCAACCGGCCTGCCTTCATGTTGACCTGCAACGAAGGAATGATCAGGCGGGGCGCGCTAAGCTTGGCATCCCGGGCGGTGCGCGTGGCAACGAACTGCTCCTCCCCGATGCCGTCGCGGACATGAATGTTGTGCGCCCGCTCCTCGGCAACTGTTGTCTCCCAGCGCACGTCCCTGTCTTCGCCGCCATAATCGTGGCACATGAAGAGCCGGGTTTCCGGCGGAAGCTCCAGGATCCGGCGGGCCGACAGGTAGAGCGCGTGGGCGTTGCCGCCGGGAAAGTCGGCGCGGGCTGTGCCGCTGTCCGGCATGAACAGCGTGTCGCCAACAAAGGCGGCATCTCCGATCACATGGGTAGTGCAAGCGGGGGTATGGCCTGGCGTGTGCAGAACCCGCGCCCTGAGCGTTCCGATCGAGTAGGTTTCCCCGTCGCGGAACAGGTGATCGAACTGGCTGCCGTCGCGCCGGAACTCGGTGCCTTCGTTGAAAACCTCGCCGAAGGTTTCCTGCACCAGCGTGATCTTTTCGCCGATGCCGAGCTTTCCACCGAGGTACCCCTGGATGTACGGCGCCGCCGACAGATGATCGGCATGGACATGCGTTTCGATTAGCCACTCGACGGTGAGACCGGCGCCGGTCACGTAGCTGGCGATTGCATCGGCCGAGCCGTGGCTAATCCGGGCAGCTGCGTAGTCGATGTCGAGAACCGGGTCGACGATCGCGCAGGCGCGGGACACCGGGTCTTTCACGACATAGCTGATTGTGTTGGTCGGCTTGTCGAAAAACGCTGTGACTTCGGGTACCTGAGGCGTGCGCTTGGCCGGGATTGCAGAGGGCATGAACGGGGCTCCTGGCTGTTCTGATTGCGTATCGTTCGATTATGGGCCGCGCCTCGGCAGGGCCGCGGAGGCTTGCGCGGTCACGCGGACCGCGCTGAGCGCCGGCATCCACGAACCGGAGTGGCTCACGCATGGAATAATCGCTCAACGCGCCAAACGTTCCGTGTTTCCGGCGTGGATCGAACGCGACCTCGCTCAGTATGCCAGCCCCGTCTTGCGCGAGCCCAAAACCCCGATGGCTGAAGCGCTCGGTGCTGCCGCTCAATCTCGGCTGCCGCGCTCAATTCAGGCTCAGAAGGCGCGACATGCTCCAGCTTAAGTAATCCGCCACCGGAGCGCATCGGCATGATCCACTGGCGGCTGACCGCTTGGTGGGCGGCTCGGATGATGGGGTTTTGGGCGCTCTAGAGAAAAAGTGCCCCAAAGCCGCGACTGACAGCGCCCGCACACCACGCGTTTTCATCCATGGAGGCGGCCCCGAGGTTGGGGGAGAACGCTTACGGGGACCCAGATTAAGAGGCTGTTCTAGCGGTAGAAATGGATTCCCACTTTCGCGGGAAAGACGCTGGGGGAGTACCCCGGGGGGCGTGCCCAAACGGCGCGGCGGAAACGCCAGGGCAATCGGGATTGATTTTGCATCCATCCGGCATGCTCCGCGCCCGGAGGATACGGCCCCGAGCCGAAGCGCAATTTTCAGGCATTCAGTCTAAATTTTGTGCATTTGGTGTCCGCAGCAGCACAAGCTCGGTGCAGCATTAACAACTAGAGCAATTTTCTAGCATTCAGGTTATACTTTGTGCATTAGATCCCCCGCTGCAGCACAATCTTGATGCAACTGATTAAATGGACAGCAGTGGGTATCCCAAAAGCACCAACGAGGATCCTCCGATGAAGCTCATCATAGCCGTTATCAAGCCGTTCAAGCTCGACGAGGTGCGCGAGGCACTGATGGAGGCCGGCGCCGGCGGCATGACCGTCACCGAGGTCAAGGGCTACGGCCGCCAGAAGGGTCACAAGGAAATCTACCGGGGGGCCGAGTACCAGATTTCCTTCGTGCCGAAGATCAAGATCGAGGTCGCCGTCCCGGAAGACCTCGTGGCGCGGACCGTCGAGATTATTTCCGAGTCGGCGCGCACGGGCGAAATCGGCGACGGCAAGATCTTCGTCACGCCCATCGATCACGCTGTCCGCATCAGGACCGGCGAAAGCGACAGCGACGCGCTTTAACTTCAAACGGGTAGGGGGAACCATGACATTTCCGGCATTACTGCGCCTTGGGCCGCGCACCGCCCTCGCGGCGGCGGTATTCGCATCGAGCGCCACGCCAGTCCTAGCGGACCAGCCCAAGATCGACGGCGCGGATACGGCATGGATGCTTGTCGCGACCGGCATCGTGCTGATGATGTCCATTCCGGGGCTCGCGCTGTTCTACTGCGGCATGGTCCGCAAGAAGAACGTCCTGGCCACCATGGCGCAGAGCTTCGCGGCGGTGGCGCTCGGCTCGATCATCTGGCTGGCCTTCGGCTATAACCTCGCCTTCACCGGCGACGGCGCCTATATCGGTTCCTTCGGCAAATGGTTCCTGACCGGCATCGGCATGAACTCCGTGAGCCCCTTCGCCAATACCATCCCCGAAATCCTGTTCATGATCTACCAGATGACATTCGCGGTCATCACGGTGGCGCTCGTGGCGGGATCGGTGGCCGAGCGCATGAGCTTCGCGGCCTTTCTGATTTTCTCGGCGCTCTGGCTGATCTGCGTCTATGTGCCGATCGCGCACTGGGTGTGGGGCGGCGGCTTCCTGATGAAGGCGGGCCTGCTGGACTTCGCGGGCGGCACGGTGGTGCACATCAACGCGGGCATCGCGGGGCTTGTGGCGGCGCTCGTGCTCGGCAAGCGCCGCGGCTACGGCACCGATAACCTGGCGCCCTACGACCTTTCGATGGCGGTGATCGGCACCGGCCTGCTGTGGGTCGGCTGGTTNNCTCGAATGGTATCTGCGCGGCAAGCCTTCCGTGCTGGGCCTGATCTCAGGTGCGGTCGCGGGGCTTGGCACGGTTACTGCCGCTTCCGGCTACATCCTGCCCTGGCACGGCGCTGTGGTGGGCGTGCTCGCCGGCACGGTGTGCTTCTACGCCTCCACCGAGCTTAAGCGGATTCTGGGCTACGACGACTCGCTCGACGTGTTCGGCGTGCATGGCGTGGGCGGCATCCTGGGCACGCTGCTCGCCGGTGTGTTCGCAACGGCGAGCTTGTCGGTAAGCACCGATACGCCCAATGGCCTGCCGGGGCTTCTCGAAGGCAATCCCGGCCAGTTGCTGATCCAGCTTTACGGCGTTGCTGTTACCATCGTGTGGTGCGGCGCGGTGACCTTCGTCCTCCTGAAGCTTGTGAGCTTCCTTGCGCCGCTGCGTGTGTCGCAATCCTGCGAGATGGAGGGTCTCGACATCACCCAGCACGGCGAGACGATCCACGGTTAGGCTGGCACTGGCAAATGCTCTCTCCTCCTTCGGGAGGGGAGAGAATGCCGGTTGAAGGCCGGTGTCCGGCACCGCCACCGTGAACGGCTGCCTCCTCGAAAAGCGGGGTTAGCTCTCTGTAAGAACACCTCCGGCTATCGGAGTGTTCGCCGGCTGCTGGGGCCGAAGCAGACCTAGGAGCGGCCGGAGACAGGCGGCCGCTTTGGCGCGCAGCTTGCGCTTGCTCCTTCTTTTCGCGTCCCGCCTTGTTAGTTCGGCCGCCAGAGCATCGCGTTCAGGCCGCAAAATGTTACATTCGGCCGCTAGAGTGTCCCGTTCCGCCCGCAAGGCGTCGCACTCGGCCGCAAAAGCATCCCGCTCGCGGAGCAGGCCGCGCGGCCCCGCGAAGGCCGACAGCGCTCCAGCATAGAAGTCGTAATTCTCCCATTCCTCCATCAAGTCAGCAAGCGCCTTTGCGGCAAACGCGCGCCCAGTCTCAGAAGGCGCTAGCGACAGGGCGACATCGGACATAATCCTTATGCGCTCCTTTATTTCGGCGCTCTGGCTTCCATTCAGAAACGAAAAACCAATACTTGGCTTGATACTGGAAAGATCGGCAGTAAGGCCGGTTCTTTGCCTAATTTCGCACTCAGTCTGCTGCCGGTATTCCTTATTGCAAGCCGCTTTCTCGACGTCGAAAATCATGTCCGCAGTATCGGCAACCTGCCCGTAAAGGTAAATGTGTAGCAGGACGAATGCGCAAAAGTAATGGGCACTATCGATCAGCCTACCTTCAAGCGGAAACGCCTCCTTGAGGAGATTGCAGAACTTATCGTGGCCGCTGTGCCCGATCGCCAGTCTGATGGTGTTGAAGAAACCGGAATTTCCGCAGGCATATTGCTCGCTGTAGGAGCACTACTGGCGGAACAGATTCCGGTAAATGAGTAGGTGAAATCCTGGAAAAACCGATTTTATCGCGGGAAGCCGGCCAAGGCTACGTGTGCAGGAAAGAACCGGCAGCCTCCCTAGCTTGTCCGCATGGGCGATCAGGCTTGCTATGTAGGCTCTTTCGGCTTCGCCGATATCGCCTTGGATGCCATCCCGGGGGATGAACCTAGCATAGGACATGTCTTTCTCATAGCCGAGGACACCTCCCTCATCGGAGATTAGCGGCATGAACTCCAGAAAATAGGAAGCGCCGGCTGGATGCTTCGAATGCCAGGAGCAGGAAGTGTTTCCAACTATCTCAGACTGTTTGATGGTTGCCAGCATTTCGTTGAATATCTCGTAATAGGCGGTCACGCCATCGAGCTTCCGGAACCGGCCCCACAGCCAAGTGCTCGACGTCCGGAAGCTGGAGTGCAGGAAAATCATAGCTGCCTCCGCCACTTGACCGCACCAAGGAGCCGCCGCTCCCTGTGCGGCCCCTGCACCCCAGCGGTCCCCTCCAGCGTTTGCTGGATCTTCCAGGCCCAATCGGCGGCCGCGCCTTCCGCCGTCACGCGCACGTCGTAGAGTTTAGGCGGCGTGAACAAGGCGTTCGTATCGGCGTAGCGCCCCGCCTCGATGTGATCCACCCAGATTGTAAAGGCTGGGCCGAAAACATCTCTGGTTTCCTCTATGGGACAGACGAAATCGGCTATTGCCGTGCCGCCCGCCATGAGGACCTGATCGCACAGCCAGCACATGCGCCTCGCCTGCTCGATCCTGTCCTCGACCGCGAAACCCAGATCGCGGCTGATATTGGCCCGCACCTCGTCGCCGTTGAACACAACCGCGCCAAGCAGCGGCGCCAACTCACGGGTAAGTGCAGTCTTGCCGGCTCCCGTCGAAACAGCGTCACAATGCCGGGTGTCCGGCTTTCGAGGTACGGATCCACTATCCGTTCCATCCTCGATGCGGCCAGATGGTGCCGGTCATGTTCCGGCGGCGGTTTGCAGGCGAGGATCACCTGGTCGTGGTCCAGCCGGACGGCACGCTGGCTCTGGTACCGTGCTGGATGGCAGAGGTGGCGGCTGGCTCTGTCACTCTCACCACGTGCCCTCGGCTATCCGTCGATCGGCTGGTCGAGCTGCGCGCTCGCCTCGATGCGCTTCTAGCCTCGTCTCGCGGGGAATCGGCCCCACGAGGAGGAGATTATCATGCGCCCACGACAGCCCCGGCAGAGAGACCTGTTCGAGACGGATCGGGCCACGGCAAAGATTCCAGCGGCGCGAAGAATGACGCTCGTCCACCTAATCGAGCGCCTTCTGGTCGAGGCGGCCGCCGAATGCAAAGCAGCGGCGCAAGCCGGCGGTCTCGAGACGAGGGAGGCCGGGCATGAGCAAGATCACGCCTGAGCATCTGGCCCGTCAGGCCGTCGTCTACATCCGCCAATCCACAGCCGATCAAGTTGCCAACAACCTGGAGAGCCAGCGCCGCCAGTACAATTTACCGGAGCGCGCGCGACAGCTTGGTTGGAGCGATGTCGCCATCATCGACGACGATCTCGGCCGCTCTGGCGGCGGGATCGTGCGGCCCGGCTTCGAGAAACTGCTGGCCGCCATCTGCGAAGGGCGCGTCGGCGTCGTGGTATCGATCGAAGCCTCGCGGCTCGCCCGCAATGGTCGCGACTGGCACACGCTGTTGGAGTTCTGCGGTCTCGTCGGCACGCTCATCGCCGACGAGGACGGCATTTACGATCCGCGCCATCCCAATGATCGATTGCTGCTCGGCATGAAGGGCACAATGAGTGAGATGGAGCTGTCGGTGCTGCGCCAGCGCTCGTTCGAAGCGTTGAAGCAGAAGGCACGCCGTGGCGAGCTGTTCATGACGGTCGCCATCGGCTATGTGCGGATTGGCAACAACCGCATCGAGAAGGACCCGGATCGGCGTATCGTCGAAGCGCTCGCTCTTGTCTTCGCCAAGTTTGCCGAGATGCAGTCGGTGCGCCAAGTGCACCTCTGGCTCAGGCACGAGCGCGTGTCATTGCCCGCGGTCACTTATGGCGCCGAGGGCCGCCGGATCGATTGGAAGCTGCCGGTCTACAACACGGTCCTGCACATCCTGACCAACCCGATCTACGCTGGCGCCTACGTCTTCGGGCGCACCGGCAGCCGCGTCAGCATCGAGGCCGGCCGCAAGAAGGTGGTGCGTGGCTTCAAGAAGGAGCGCAAGGACTGGGAGGTGTTGATCCCGAATCATCATGAGGGTTATCTGAGCTGGGCAGACTACGAGAGGAACCTGGGCCTGATCGCGGACAACACCAACGGCAAGACCCCAATGAGCCGCGGTGCGCTGCGCCGGGGAGAGGCTCTGCTTGCCGGTCTGCTGCGCTGTGGCCATTGCGGGCGTAAGCTGCATGTCGCCTACTCCGGCACTGACGGCAATACCGGCCGCTACCACTGCCAGGGTGGCTTCATCAATCATGGCGGAGACCGCTGTATCTCGTTCGGTGGCATGCGCATTGATCGCGAGGTCGGTGCTGAGGTGATCGAGCGCCTGCAGCCGCTCGGCATCGAGGCGGCGCTCGCCGCGCAGGCCGCGCGCAGCCGTGCGAGCGAGGACAAGCGCCGGCAAGTGGAGCTGGCACTCGAG
>PMBZ01000183.1 GCA_003153975.1 Hyphomicrobiales bacterium | reverse complement strand
ACCTTCCACATCGGCGGCACGGCGCAGGTTGCCGACAATTCGTTCGTCGAGAGCAACTTCGCGGGCAAGGTCAAGATCCGCAACCGCAATGCGGCGCGCGACAGCCAAGGCCGGCTCGTGGCCATGGGCCGCAATATGGCGGTCGTGATCCTCGACGAGGACGGCCGCGAGCGCGCGGTGCACAAGATCACGCAGGGCGCCCACCTCAAGGTGGACGACGGCGACACCATCAAGCGTGGCCAGCGCCTCGCGGAATGGGACCCGTACAGCCGCTCGATCATCACCGAGGCCGACGGCGTGGTCGAGTTCGAGGATCTGCTGGAAGGTATCTCGGTAAACGAGCAGTCGGACGAGACGACGGGTATCACCAACCGCGTGATTGTCGACTGGCGCGCCAATCCGCGCGGTTCCGCGCTGCGTCCGGCTGTTATCATCAAGGACAAGGCTCATGGCAAGGTGCTGAAGCTGGCGCGCGGCGGCGAGGCGCGCTACCTGCTCTCGGTGGAGGCGATCCTTTCGGTCGAGCCCGGCCAAAAGGTGAAGTCTGGCGACGTGCTGGCTCGTATCCCGCTCGAAAGTGCCAAGACCCGCGACATCACTGGCGGTCTGCCGCGCGTGGCCGAACTGTTCGANNCGCCGTCCCAAGGATCACGCCATCATCGCGGAGATCTCGGGCACGGTGCATTTCGGACGCGACTACAAGAACAAGCGCCGCGTCGTCATCGAGCCGGATGGGGAGGGCCTCGAACCCGTCGAGTACCTGCTGCCCAAGGGCAAGCACCTCGCGGTGCAGGAGGGCGACCGCATCGAGAAGGGCGAGTTCATTCTCGACGGCAACCCAGCGCCGCACGACATCCTGGCGATCAAGGGCGTGGAAGAGCTGGCCTCGTTCCTCGTTAACGAAATTCAGGAGGTCTACCGTCTGCAAGGTGTGACCATTAACGATAAGCACATCGAGACGATCGTCCGCCAGATGCTGCAGAAGGTCGAGGTGACCGATGCGGGCGACACCGATTTCCTGAAGAACGAGCAGGTCGACAAGCTCGAATTCGAGGAAATAAACGCGGCTGTCGAGTCTTCGGGCGGGCGCCCTGCCATGGCCGTGCCGGTGCTGCTCGGTATCACCAAGGCAAGCCTGCAAACGAGGTCGTTCATCTCGGCGGCATCGTTCCAGGAAACCACCCGCGTGCTGACGGAGGCCGCGCTCAACGGCAAGGTCGACACGCTGGATGGCCTGAAAGAAAACGTCATCGTCGGCCGGCTCATTCCGGCGGGCACGGGCGGCATGATCAGCGGACTCCGGCGCGTGGCCTCCCACCGTGACGACCTCATCCTTCAGGAGCGCGGCAAGGCGGGTACTCAAGCTTTGCCCGTGGCGGCCGGCGGAGGCGAATCGGCTGCGGCGGAGGCTTCTGCCCAGGTTCACGCCGCCGAATAATCCGCATTCCAGACACAGAAAAGCCCGGCTTCGGCCGGGCTTTTTCGATTCTGGGCACGGTGCAAGCAAAAAAAGCGGCGAAAAAGCGCCAATTCTTCCTTGGATAATTCAATTCCATCCGTTAAAGTCACATTTACCGACGAGTGATGCTGCTTTGCATCGGGTGCGCATATGCCCTGGTAGGCAGTGTTTCTTTCCTGCGGGGGGAAGAACCGTGTTCCGTAACTAACCGATTAGTTCCGGTAGTCCGGCCTCTATACGTTATGCAGGATAATGAACCCAACGCGGCGGGAGCTCTGAAAATGAGGGTAGGACGTCTTAACCTGACTGTCTTCTCATCCGCTTTGTTTTGCTTAGGAACTGTCTGTGCCACGCCCTCGCAGGCGCTGCCGCAAAGGCCCTGGTACCTCGCCGCATTCGATCGTGTTTTAAATTTGGTCCACAACGACGGCAACGCTGCACTTGTCCAGCCGAAGGAAGCGGACAAGAAGATCGAGCCCGTTTATGTGAGCCGCATCGCGAAGGAAGACGGCACGATCACGTTCAAGGGGGACGTTCCCTCGGATGGCGACCTAAAGATTTTGCAGGGCGTTGCCGCCGCTACTTCCCCCAGTGCTGCTTTTGCCGACAGGAGTCGGCTGAACGCGAATGTGCCTGACCGGGATGCCTGGCTCGCCGCCATGACCTTCGCGCTGCGCCAGCTTGGCAAGCTGGAGCACGGCGTGGCCCAGTTCCGCAACGGCTCGATTATCATCGAGGGGGTTACGAAATCCGGCGACGACTTCGCCGCCGTCCAAAAAAAGCTCAACGATGAACGGCCGAAAGGCCTTAGCCTGCAAACGGCAGTGAAACCGCACGATGTTCATCCATTTGTATGGACGGCGCAATTGCAGCCCGGCTCGATCAATTTGAGCGGGCATGTCCCAAGCCAGCAAGACCGCCAACTTTGCGACCACGCCCAGAATGTGTTCCAGAACCTTCGTGTTAACAGCAGCATGGAAATCGCGGAGGGCGAGCCCCGTGAGTGGTTCGATGCAGCCAAGGCGTCGCTCGACATGCTCGCGCTGCTTTATACGGGCAACGCCTCGCTTAGCGACAATGTCGTAAGACTCGAAGGAATTTACTCATCGCCAGACGGGCCAGCGGCCTTGAAAACCTACGCCCAGAAATTGCCTGCCGGCTTCAAGCTCGAACCGCATATCCTCGAACCCGTAGCCAGGGCGCCCTCTTCTGCCAGGGCCGAAGACGTTAGCCTTGCGGCGCAGACCGCGCCCGCCTCACTGAACCCGGCTTCCCTGAACCCGTAGTGAGCGCAAGGCGGGCTTGGCGAGACCGGCCCGCGCCGATTCCACCAAACCCTAAACGCTTCTGCCTCCGTTATTGGAGACCGCAAGCTGCCTCCCAAGCGACGCTTCGGCGCGCTTCGGTCTGAACCGATGCTGTGCAGGCGTGCGATAGTACAGGCGCCGGCAAAAAGCGCACAAAGAGCGGCCGGCCTATGGGGCGCCACTCTTGTGAAGGCGAGTTCGCGACGGCGGGAGTGCTGCCGGAATGTTTCAGCGCTCTTGGCGGCGGACATGAGCCAGTAGAACTACTGGCATTGCGCAGCTTCCATGCTACAGTTCAAGCCGCTTTCCGGACAGGCGGAGGATCTATTGGGCGTGGTGCGGTGTCACAAGCGGACAGGTAGAAGCGGTGCCATGCCGCGACGGGAGGCCGCGGCCTTTACCGGCGTTGTAATTCTTCTGCTCAATATCGCCACGGGAGCGCTTTTCTTATCGAACTTCGGCACGGTACGTGCGTTTGTGTTCGCTCAAGAAGGCAAGGCCGTCATCTGTTCCTTTGGCGGGGTGCATCCGGGCATGAACGGCGAAACGCTTCCGGGTGGCCCAGACAAGCCGCGACAGGGACTGCACGAATGCTCCTGCTGCGTGCTCATGCAGGCGGGCACAGCGCTGCCTCCGGCGGCTGCCGCGCCGAAGCCTGCCGCACTTGCCGTCATCCAGCTTTTGCGTCCCGGCTCCGCGCGGGACCTCAAAGCCGCGGCCGTTCCAACCCGGCGCAATCGCGGGCCTCCCTTGCAAGCCTAGTGCAGCCGGCGGCAAGTTCGCACCCGTTTGCCGCTCGCTCGCAAGCGAACTTCTGCCGCGAGGCCGTGGGGGGAGCGGCCCAGCGTATTCGTAGCGTTCGCCTGGGCGTGCCGGTACTTGCCTCCAACCGCCTCCCGGATGGCGAACCCGGCTCAGCCTGCGCATGCCCGGCATTCGCACCGCGAGAAGTGGAGGCGCGGTAGCTTCTTCTCTATTTTTAACTGCGTTCGAAAGAAGACCGATGAGTTATGCAGCAACCCCAATTTTTTTTCTTATGGCTCTCGTGACCTACTATCAGGCGCCGTCGATGTGCACGGCACCGGGCGAATTCGGCTTCTTGAGCACCATGTGGGCGATGTACGTCGTCATGGGGGTGGTGCATGCCAGTCCGTGGCTGCAGCTGGCCTGGGTGCCGGTGAAAAGAGCATGGCGGGCATGATGCGGCGCGGGGCGGCTGGGATGAAATCCGTGGCGGCCGGGGTTGCGGGGCTGATGCTGGCCGGTTTGACATTCGCCATTGGCGCTGCTCGGGCACAGAATATCGCTTACTCCGACGGAGAGCTGCTCGCGGCGCTTGAAAGCTCCTATTGGATCGCGCTGTCCGGCCCATGCCCCAAGAAGGTCTATGTGCTGGTGGCCCCTTGGTGCCCGGTCTGCCGGCAATTGCACAAGACGCTCTCGCAAACCTCGCCGGACATCGAATACCGCTTCGTTCTGACGGCGCCCAGAGCGGCGTCCGACCGTGCGAGAATTGGACGGGCCGCCTTCTCGCGGATGCCCGCGGCACTGGACGGGGCCTATGGCCCGGGGACTGCCGCGCAAGCGCCTGCCACACCCGCCGAGGTATACGCGGATGGGCTCAACGATGCGCTGTGGAGCGCGATCAATCCTGCGCTGCAAGCCCGCTCGGCACAGCCCATCGGGCTTCCCGTGCTTGTGTTCCCAAGCTCCGGGCGGCTGCGCGTGGTCGCGGGGATTCCATCGGATCTCGCCGGATTGTCTTCGAGCGTCGATCCGGCAAACGCGCGATCCAGTGTGCCGGCCGGGCTGGCGTCACTGTTGGCGGCGCCGCCGGAACCGAGGCCCATCGCCCCCAAAATCGCATATGCGCAGCACGATGGCGCCGTGCTGCGCGCGGCTCCCCATCCCGCCGCAACCAAGCTGGCTCAGCTTAAGGCGGGCGTGGGCTTCATGGCCAAGGCCGTGACGGAGCAGGGCGGAGAGCGCTGGTACGCTTTCCAATTCGTCGCGGACGGCCCGCCCGCCGCTTTCGGCAAGGTGAGCGATTTCCGCTAAGGCGAGCGGCCGATGCCATTCGCATGAAGGAACGATATGCTGTCCCTGGCATGAGCCGCTAACGATACCGAATCCGGTCGAGCGGTCCCCGGCCTGCATCGAGGTAAGCGCCCGGACTTCATCCGGGACGGTTACAGGCACCGGCGTCTGCCACGGCCCAGGATGCGGTGCGTCGCATCGTTCCGGAAGGGCGGCCGCGGAGCCGGTCGAGCTGGGTTCGTGTAACATCGCGTTAACCTTGTTTGCCCGTTTTTTTGGGGCGGGTAGCGCTTTTCAAGTTTTAGACAATATAGCACCGCCCCCTTACGGAAGCGTTAAGGGGTGTAGGCGTTGTTATAGTATATTGATGTAGATGCGATATTTCTTCCATGGTGAGCCAGGACGCGGGTTGCGTTCTGGTTAATGGGGAAGTTGCTCCTATATTTAACGGACGTTTTGAATCGTGAAAATCGGGCAAAAAACAGTAAAAATTCTCATAAATACCGCAAAATTCAGCATGCAGTGCGCGCGTTTACCTTGATGGTATTAACTATAATGGCTCTGTCCAGCTTGTGCGTAGGCCTCAGCAAAGCGCTGCGGCGAAAGCATTTTTCGGGGTTATGAGGTTCTCGTCCCTTTCAAGCCAGCGCCGCCAGCCAAGATAGCTTTGCAGATATT
>PMBZ01000078.1 GCA_003153975.1 Hyphomicrobiales bacterium | reverse complement strand
GCGCCATCGAGATGCTGGGCGGCGAGCAGGGCTCGAAAAAGCCGGTGCACCCGAACGACCATGTGAACCGCGGGCAGTCCTCGAACGATGTGTTCCCCACCGCGATGCACATCGCCGCCGCGATGGCCGTGCAGGAGAACCTGCTGCCGGCACTCGATCATCTGGCGCGCGCGCTGGAGGATAAGTCGCAGGCGTTCGAGCACATCATCAAGATCGGCCGCACGCACTTGCAGGACGCCACGCCGGTCACGCTGGGCCAGGAGTTCTCGGGCTACGCCACCCAGGTGCGCTACGGCATCGAGCGGGTGAAGGCCGCGCTGCCGCGCATCTACATGCTAGCGCAGGGCGGCACGGCGGTCGGCACGGGCCTGAATGCACCCGTGGGCTTCGCTGGCTTGTTCGCCGAGCAGGTCGCGCGCGAAACCGGGCTGCCCTTTGTGACCGCGCCCAACAAGTTCGAAGCGCTGGCCGCGAACGACGCGGAAGTCGAGCTTTCCGGCGCGCTGAACACGCTCGCCGCGAGCCTGTTCAAAATCGCCAGCGATATCAGGCTGATGGGCTCCGGCCCGCGCTCCGGCATAGCGGAGGTATCGCTGCCCGAGAACGAGCCCGGCTCCTCGATCATGCCCGGCAAGGTTAACCCGACACAGGTCGAGGCGCTGACCATGGTTTGCTGCCAGGTCATGGGCAACCACGTCTCGATCACGGTCGCTGGCAGCCAGGGGCATTTCGAGCTGAACGTCTACAAGCCGGTCATCATCTATAACCTGCTGCAGTCGATCCGGCTGATCGCGGATGCGGCCGTGAGCTTCACTGACAACTGCGTGGTGGGCATCGTGCCGAACGAGCAACGTATCCGCGAGCTTTTGGAACGCTCGCTGATGCTCGTCACCGCGCTGGCACCCAAGATCGGCTACGACAAGGCCGCGCATATCGCCAAGACCGCGCACAAGCACGGCACCACGCTGCGCGAAGAGGCCCTGGCGCTGGGCTACGTAACGGAGGAGGAGTTCAACGCGGTCGTACGCGCCGAGCTGATGATTTAGGCCCGGCGCGTAATGCGAAATCCGCGTGCATCGTTTGCGAAGCCCCCCTCATCCTGCCTTCTCCCCGCAAGCTCGCCCTGGCGTGCTTGCGTCTTGGCGTGGCCGCATCCGCAAGCGGATGCGGCTGGGAGAAGGATCGCCTGAACTTCCCGCGGCGGACGTTATGGTGTTCTCTCTCCCCCTTGGGGAGAGAGACAGAGCGAGGGGGCCTTCGTAGCAGTGACGCGAAGCGATCGAACGGACCCGGTACAAGCCCATGGCTCGGAACAAAGCCGCCAGTGAAATCGGCCTCGCGCTGTCCCTCGACCCCGGCTTGGCCATGCCCAAAAAGCGCTCGCTGACCATCGCCGGGCACCGCACCTCCATCACGCTGGAAGACGCCTTCTGGCGCGAGTTGAAGACCGCTGCGACGGAAATGGGGGTGAGCGTCACGGCGCTCGCCTCGGCCATCGACGCCGCCCGCGAGCCTGCGGGCCTTTCCGCCGCCATCCGGGTATACCTCATGACCCGGCAGCGGCGCATGTCACCGAAAGGCTAGCGCGCGCCCGGCTTTTGTTCTATGCACTTCTCTCTTTTCCAGGGGGAATATAGTATGGCGTCGCACTCCGAGTTGCGTGCAGGGCTCAAGAAGGCACTAATCTATTCTCTGCTGTCCTTCTTCCTTGCGCCGGGTATCACCTACGGCTTCGTAACCTACGTCTTCCAGCAGATGGATTCGGACTATAAAGCCGCGGTTCAGAGCAAGATCGCCAGCACGCCCGCGACCGCCGCTCAACGGGATTCTTATCTAACCGCCGCCGAGGCATACGCCCCTTCGAGACGATGCGAGATGAGGGCCACAGCCAAGCCTGCGCAAGCAGAGGCACTGAAATCCTGCGAGCCCTATAACAATCTCTGGCAGTTCTACACCATCCGCACCGCGGCCTGGTGGACGCTGGTGGCCGGCGCAGGCGTATTCGCGTCGATCTTCCTGCTCGGCGGCGCCGCGTTTCTGTCCTCCCGCGCCCCCGCGCTCAGCTTCTTGGTGGGCTGGCGCCTGCTGATCCTCGCGAGCACGCTTGAGGTGATCGTCCAAGGCGTCTTCGCCGTCTGGCTCTCTTATTGGGTCAGCTCATACTTCTTCAAAGTCTACGTCCCCAAACTGATCCTGCTGGTGGCGATCGGCGCCGGCGCCGCTGCCGTTTACGCCGTGATCTGGATTTTCAAGAGGGTCCGGCCCAACAACGAAATCGAGGGCGAGCTTCTGACCGAGCAGCAGGAGCCGAGACTCTGGGCGCGGGTGAAGGCTCTGGCGCAGAAAGTGGGAACCGTTCCTCCCGATCACATCGTTGGCGGCATCGACACGAACTTCTTCGTGACGCAGGTGCCCATGACACTGAACGGCAAGGAGCTTAGCGGCCGCATCCTGTTCGTGAGCCTGCCCTTGTTGCGCATTTTCGACGAGGCCGAAGCCGAGGCCGTGCTCGCCCATGAGCTTGCACATTTCCGGGGCGGCGACACCAAATGGACCTCGCTTCTGGGGCCCAAGCTGCAGCAATTCGACCTCTATTGCGCGATCATGCAGATCAAGGGCGTTTTCGTGGCGGCCTATATCTTGCGCTTTTACCGCCTGATTTTCGAATTCGCGCTGAAGCGCGGCAGCCGCCAGCGCGAATTCATCGCCGACAGCGTGGCCGCGAAAATTGCCTCCGGCCGGGCTCTCGTCAACGCGCTGGTGAAGTTCCAGGGCTATGCCGCCTACCGGAACGCGGTTGAAAGCGAGCTTTTCGCTCAAGACCGGCGCCACCAGGGCGCGCTTAGCATTGCCGGGCAAGTCGCGGCGGGGCTCGCCCCTTATGCTGCATCCTCGCGGTTCACCGAGAACATGCGCCTTTCAAACGTTCCTCACCCCTTCGATTCACATCCAAGCCTGAGCGACCGCATGGCAAACGCGGACTATCCGGTTGACGAGGAGGCTTATCCCGCCATCGTTGGGACCACGCCTGGCAGAACCTGGGCGCAGGACATTGCCTCCATCGACACCGTCGAAGGCAAGCTCTGGCGGAAGTACGAGGAAGGCTTCGCGGAGGAGCACGAGCGCGCGCTGGCCTACCGCTATCTGCCTTCGAACGCGGAAGAGGAAGCCATCGTCCTCAAGCACTTCCCAGGCGTGACTTTCAGCCTGCGCGGCGGCAAGGAATTCATCGTCACCCACGCAGGCATCAAGCTGCCCAAAAAGATCAAGCGCACTGAGACCGATTTTCTGAGCTGGGCACAGATCACCAGCCTGGCCCTCAAGGACGCTATGTTTGGCGGCAAGAAGCTGGCCGTGGGCCATGAGAATGCTGGCCTGCCGGCGGGCGAAACCTCGGTGCGCCTGTATGGCCTCAAGGGCCCCGAGGCTTTCGCAAACACGCTTGCCTTGTACAGGCAGCGCTACCACATGGCCGCGGAGAGGAACCGCGGCTCTTAACTCGCCGGCCCTATTCGCTTCAAATATGCGCCAACTGGCGCGGCAGGATTTTTTCGCCTATGTAGGCGGCAACGAACCGCCGATCCTGGAGACGAGCTTATGACGGACATGCGCAAGCCAAGGCACAACACAACCGCGGTGACCGTGGGGGGCGTGACCGTCGGCGGCGGCGCACCCATCGTGGTGCAGTCCATGACCAACACCGATACTGCGGATGTGGAAGCGACGGTCTGCCAAGTCGCCGATCTCGCCCGCGCGGGCTCCGAGCTTGTGCGCATCACGGTGGACCGCGAGGAAGCCGCCGCCGCCGTTCCACATATCCGCGACAAGCTTGAAAATATGGGCGTTTCCGTGCCGCTGGTGGGCGACTTCCACTATATCGGCCACAAGCTCCTGTCCGAATATCCGGCCTGCGCGGAGGCGCTTGCTAAATACCGCATCAACCCCGGCAATGTCGGCTTCCGCGACAAGCGCGACCGGCAATTCTCCGACATCGTTGAGATCGCGCTGAAGCACGATAAGCCGGTGCGCATCGGCGTGAACTGGGGCAGCCTAGACCAGGAGCTGCTAACCCGGATGATGGACGAGAACTCCAAGAGCCCCACCCCCAAGGACGCGCGCGACATCCTGCACGAGGCGATTGTGTATTCGGCGGTCCATTCCGCTGAGATGGCAGAGCAACTCGGCATGGGGCGCGACAAGATCATTCTGTCGGCCAAGGTGAGCGCCGTTCAAGACCTTATCAGCGTCTATAACTTGCTCGCCTCGCGCTGCAATTACGCGCTTCACCTGGGCCTGACCGAAGCCGGCATGGGCTCGAAGGGCATCGTGGCATCGGCCGCCGCCATGGGCATTCTCCTGCAACAGGGCATCGGCGATACGATCCGCGTGTCGCTGACGCCGGAGCCCGGAGCCGCGCGCACCAAGGAGGTCGAGGTCGCGCAGCAAATCCTGCAAACCATGGGCTTCCGCACCTTCGTGCCCATTGTCGCCTCCTGCCCCGGCTGCGGCCGCACCACCTCCACGCTGTTCCAGGAAATGGCGCGGGACATCCAGAGCCACCTGCTCGCCAGGATGCCCGAATGGCGCAAAACCTATCCGGGCGTCGAGACGCTGAACGTAGCGGTCATGGGCTGCATCGTGAACGGGCCGGGCGAATCCAAGCACGCCAACATCGGCATATCGCTGCCGGGAACGGGCGAATCGCCCGCCGCGCCGGTGTTCGTCGACGGCCAGAAGGTAGCCACGCTGCGCGGCCCCACGCTGGCGCAGGACTTCATGGTCATGGTCGAGGACTACATTGAAAAACGCTTCGGCCAGGGGCGGCAGAAGGATGGTTCTCTTGCCGCGGCGGAATAAGAGCTGTTGCAACTATGCAACTTTCATGAAAACGTGAAGCTACTTCGCGGAAAGTTTGACTTTTCTGTGGCAGGTTAAAGCTGTACAACCTTTAGGAAACCTGGGCTGTCATTGCAGGCTGTACCCAGGAGGTATGAATTGTAACCTCTAGGATTGTAATGACACCTGAACAAGCAAAAGTCGTAGCAGACAGCTTTGCGCATCTCGAAGCCCGGCTGCCGGAGCTAGGTGCCGCAGTCTACGACAGGCTCTTCTACGTCGCGCCGGAAACCCGCTCCATGTTCAAAGGCGACATGGCCGCTCAGCATCAGAAACTGGTCAGCGTGATTGTGGAGTTCGTAAAGCTCCGCAGAAGGTCGCAGCATTTTCTGCCCGTGACCGGCGCTCGCGGCGAAGCGGTTGTCCCCGGTGTCAACCGGCTGCGCTCGGGACACACGGCCGCAGGAGTAAAGGCCGAGCACTACGCTTTTATGCGCAAGGCGATCCTCAATTCGCTGGCGGCGATGCTCGGCGAGAGGTTTGACCCACGGACGGCGGACGCCTGGGGCGCGGCTTTCGATATGCTCGCCGAAGCCCTGCAAAAGCCCGAAACCGCGACCCCCGAGGAACTCAAGCTGATTTCCTCGATGTTCGGGCGCAAGTTCGAGGCTGCAAAGGCCGCCGGCGGAACCCCGTCCGCCGATTCCTTTTTTGAGCGGAAGCTGAACTCTTAAGCCGTCCTCACCCGCGTTCCCAATAGCAAGGAAGGGGCATTAAGCCCCTTCTTTAGTTCGCGGCTCTGCGTTCTTCGCCAAGAGATCGCGGATTTCGATCAAGAGGCGCACATCCTCTGGCGTCTCCTTGGGCTTCCCGGGCTCCTTGAGCCGGTTGATCTGCTTCACCAGGAAGAAGATCACAGCGCCGACGATCAGGAGATTGATTAAAGCATTCAAGAACTTGCCGTAAGCGATAATGGCGTGGCCCGCCTGCTTCGCGGCATCGTAGGAGGGCGGTACCTGCACGGGGGCGCTGCCGAAGGCGCTCGCCTTGAGCGCGGTCAGGTCCACGAAATAGTCCGTGAAATTGACATTGCCCATGAGCATACCGATCGGAGGCATGAGGATGTCGCCGACGAGCGAGGTCACGATGGTGCCGAATGCGGCGCCGACGATAACGCCGACCGCCAGATCGAACGCATTGCCTTTGAGGATGAATTCCCGGAATTCTTTCAGCGTCTCACTCGCCATGAGATTCTTGTAGTGCATGGGGGCCTCCTAGCCGAAAGCGCTAGCGCAACAAATCCGTACGCTGAACAGGGTTGGCGGCTTCGTCAAGTCATATCTATGTAAATAGGGCCGGATGCGCTCCGGCCCTATTGGCCTGTATCGGTTAAAATGAATGGTTATGACGCCGGAATTTTTTGACGTGGTGAAGCTGGAAGGCGCAGGCTGTACTAAGCGTACAGTCAAGCCGTCCGGCTTTGCCACGGCGAAAAAGACCAAGTCAGAACTATTCATTTTAGCCGATGCAGACCACTAGGTTGCATGGCCCGTTATTGCTTCGGTTTGGTTGCCTCTTCGACCTTTTCCTTCGCCTGCTCGTAGGCTTTCGACGCCTTGCCCTTGACATCCGTCCAGCCCGCTTGCGCCTTCTCGCGCCATTCCTTCATGCGTTCGGCGAGCGCCTGGTCATTCAAGGTCTTGTAGGCCGGCGCGGTCTTGAGCTGATCCTTGGTCGCGTCGATTACGAAGACGTGCTTGCCGTTGGCCACATCGGATTTCACGGCATCGAAAGGAATCGCAACTTCTTTCTCGGCAATGCCCAGGTAACCGCCAACGCCGATGACCGCAAGCTCGATTCGTCCGCTTTGATCGAAAACGAGATTGGCGATTTTGCCGAGTTGCTGGCCGCTCTTGTCGTTGACGGGCGTGCCGATAAAATCGGTGCCGAGCACCTCCACATTAGTCTGCTTTTCCATGAAGGTGAGCGGGGCCTGCGCTGCGGCGGGGCTCACCGCAATCATCAAGGCAGTCAGAGCCGCAAAAGTGGTTTTCATTAAAAAATGCTCCTCGGTTTTGCCGTGCACTAGAACACAGTCATAAAGACACGGTGCTTGTTGAAAGGTTCCGGTACGGATGAATGGCGCAAGCGTGGCGGAATTTTGATACGCCGGTCACCGCAAAGCCCCAGGTGCACCCTCCGATGGTGGTTGTCCACCAAATTTCCCTACAACCGCCGCAGCGGCGCTCTCCGGCGTTCCCGACGCATCGATCCTGATCCAGTCCTCTGGCGGTTTCACGGCCTTCATCTGTGCCTCGGCCACCGCGATATCCGCATCGGAAGCGTCGGCGGCACCCGCCTTGCGCGCCGCGATGCGCTCGCGGATGACGGCCGCGTCCGCTTCGAGCCAATAGCCACGGAAGGCAACGCCCGCGCCTTGGGCCAGTTCGCGAAGCGAAGCGCGAAACCCGTCCTCGGGGAAGACCGCGTCCACGATTGCCGAATACCCAGCGTCGAGTGCGACCTCGGCCTTCTTGAACACACGCCGGTATGCCTCGTCGCGCGCCTCCGCCCCGTAAGCTTCTTGCGGAAGCGGCTCGCCGAGTGCCGCTCCCTGCATGACCTTCCGCTCCACATCCGTCCTAAGATGCAGCGCGCCAGGTGCCGCCCCTATGAACGGGGCCGCCTCGCGCGCAACGGTGGTCTTGCCGGTTCCCGAAATCCCGCCGATTGCAACGAGAACCGGCTCGCCTGGGTTCAAGAGCTGGTTCGCAAGGCCGGCGTAGCTTTCGATCTCCTTCAGCGAACGCTCCTGGGCGGCGGCATCCTGAAAGGCGAGGGCATCCAGGCCGGTCATCGTGCGGATCGCGGCCCGCACCGACATGAACAAGGGCAAAAGCGCGAGCCCCACAAGTTCGCTGATCGCGGCGCTCTGGAAATAGTGATTGAGCACCGTGTTGGCCTCACGCTTCAGCCCCCGGTGCCATAGGTCCATCAGCAGGAAAGCGAGGTCGTAGAGCACGTCGATGGTGGCCAGACTTTCGTCGAACTCGATGGCATCGAAGAGGCGCGGACGTCCCTCCCACAGCACGATGTTCTTGAGGTGCAGATCGCCATGGCAGCGGCGCACGAAACCTTCGCGCTCGCGTTCCCCGATCAGCGGCATGCGCGCTTCCAGCTCTCGCCAGAGCCGCTCGATATAGCCGTGAAGGTACAGCCCCTTGGCCTGGGCGGCGGGGCCGCACAGCGCGTCCTTGATGTTTGCCACGGTTTGTTGGAAATGCTGGCCGAACGCGGCGTTGCCGGCGCGCGGCGCGTGCCGGTGGAAATGCTCGATGGTGTGGGCCAGGCTTGCGGCATGCTCGCGATTGAGCCTGCCTTCGGAGGCGATTGTGTCGAGCAGGGCATCCTGACCGAAGCGGCGCATCGCAAGCACCCACTCCACGGCCTCGCCGCTGCCGCCCAGCTCGAAGCCCGAGCCCCCCCGCGTCACCGGCAACACCGACAAGTAAAGCTCTGGCGTTGCGGGAGAATTCACCTCAAGCTCGCGGCAAAGCGTGGCCCGGCGCAGCTCAAGAGTGGAGAAATCGAGGTACGGAAACTTGACGGCGCGCTTGAGCTTGTAGGCGCGGTCGCCCGCCAGAAAAACCAGCGCCGCGTGCGTGCCGATGCGGCTTACGCTGCCGGCCGCATGCGGATAAGCTCCGGGCTGCGACAAGAACTCGATGACAGCGGCTTGCTCGCCGTTCCCAGCCATACCGCCGGCGCTTGGAGCCGATCCAGCCGCATGTTCCATGACCCAAAGCCTTCGTTCGAAGCCTGGCCGCCGGCCCGGCTATTATAGAGGTGCCTGCGAAGCGGGCACAAAATAATATCATGGAAAGGCCGCCAGCCCGTTAATTAATCGCTTGGTAACGCTATCGGCGGCGCTGGAAGCGATTTTTGCTGGCGGCTGGAGCGTCTTCCAAGTTCGACGCAATTTCGCACAAGTGTTTTGAGGAAGCGTTAAGCGTTGATAAGCATATGAATCAAGTGGATAATATTGACGGAGGCAGCAGCCTTGCGCCCTGCTTTCAAGGGGCATTCTTGGTTAATTTCAAATCCGCCGATATATTTAAGGCGCCCATTCAACCCTGAACCGCAACAGCGTCTTCAAGCCGCGGCGAAGAAAACCTCGCTGGGTGTTTTGTAGCCGAGCGCCTTTCTGGGACGGGAGTTGAGTTTGTCTTCGACCCGTTGGACCCCGGCGGGTGTGAGGGTAGAGAAGTCCGAGCCTTTTGGGAAGTACTGACGCAGGAGGCCATTGGTGTGTTCGTTCAGCCCCCGCTCCCAGGAATGATACGGCTTGGCGAAGTAGACCTTGGCTTTCAGGCTTGCCGCGATGCTGGCGTGTCCGGCAAACTCCTTGCCGTTATCGTAAGTGATGGTTTCGATCTTGTGAGCGATGGGAAGAAGTGAAGCATCGCAGGCGCTTTGAAGCCTCTTTCAAAAAGCGAGTGGGTAGCGGCGTAGCGGGATAGGGAGCATTCCTTTGTTCGGCTGGAGCCA
>PMBZ01000162.1:25334-33578 GCA_003153975.1 Hyphomicrobiales bacterium | reverse complement strand
CATCAGGCCATTGACCACTTCGCGCAGGTTGACCGTCCGCTTGCCGCCGCCGCGCATCGCGGGCGGGATCAAAGGCTCGATCAGCGCCCATTCCTCATCGGTCAGGTCGCTGGGATAGCGAAGTTTACTGCGGTCGTATAAGCTGCGGTTCTCGTTCGTCCACATCGGCGGCGCCTCCGAATCACGCCACCATCATTGAATCACAACCGATTCAATCAATTCAATATCTCTTCGGACAGACACTTAGGCAGGAGGATATCGCAACGTGGCAGGGCACGATCCTGGGCGCGGTATTTGTCATTTTGAGCGCCTTCAACTGGTTCAAGGCAAAATGAATTGGCAACCGCCGCTGCGGTATGCCCGTCAGGCCGCACGCTTACCTGTGCGTGCCTCCTGCACCTTAGGGCAAGTCGCGGAGGGCCGGTCCCAAAACGATCGCCAGCGATGCGGGACAGCGGCGAAGAGCCTCGCAAGGGATTGCGCCTGCCCCCATATTGCGCCAAACAAGGGCGGCAACCGGCGCGTCTGCGTTCAAGCAGCGAAGCGATAGCGCGCGCGATCCACAGGGCATTTTCATGGACGGGCTTGAAATCAGGCGCAAGCGCGCGCTTTATCGCGCGTGTCACCGCGGCACCAAGGAGCTGGATCTCATCCTGGGGCGCTATGCGAACGAGCGCGTTGCGGCCATGGACGAGGCGAAGCTTGCGGCTTTCGAGGCGTTCCTTGCGCTGCCGGACACCGATATCGACCAGTGGATCCGGGGCTTCGCCGCGCCGGATGGGGTGGTGGATTCGGTCGCGGACATCCGCAGGTATTTGGATTTGGAGAAGTAGAAAAGACCCCCTCACCCGGCTGCTTCGCAGCCACCCTCTCCCGCAAGGGGAGAGGGTACGTGCCCGTTGAGAAGCCGTTCCCCTCTCCCCTCGCCGGAGAGGGGACAGGGGTGAGGGGGAGCAACAAGGCAGGTCGGCAGCCTCGCATGGCAGTCAAAGAGGACATTCCAGACAAGGCGCAACCCGCTTCGCCCTCCGCGCTCGACAAGCTCGCGGGCGGCGAGGGGACGATTATTGCCGCGGGCGTGCCCGAGGGCTACGACGCCTTCCTGCTGGCGGCGATGGCACGCAGGCTGCCGGCGGACACGCAGTTCCAGCAGGCGGTGCTGCACATTGCCCGCGACGACCAGCGGCTCGCGGCCATCCGCGCCCAGCTTGAGTTTTTCGCGCCTGGCGCCGGCGTGCTGAGCTTCCCAGGCTGGGATTGCGTGCCCTACGACCGCATTTCGCCCGACAGCGACATCGAAGCCCGCCGCATGGCCACCCTGGCCCGCCTCGCCCATGGCAAGGGCGGGAAGCCCGCGATCATCGTGCTTACAACGGTAAACGCGGTGCTGCAGCGTGTGCCGCCGCTGGCCGCGATCAAGAAGTCCGCCGTGCGCATTGCCACAGGCAGCCGGATGGAGATGGAGCAGATCGCCGCGCGGCTGGAGGCGTCGGGCTTCCACCGCACCGGCACGGTGATGGAGCCCGGCGAATATGCGGTGCGCGGCGGCATTCTCGACCTGTTCGCGCCCGGCCATGCGCGCCCCTGCCGGCTCGACTTCTTCGGCGACACGCTCGAAAGCATCCGCCAGTTCGACCCCGTCTCGCAGCGCACCCAGTCCGCGCGCGAGGCCATCACGCTCCTGCCCATCAGCGAAGTGCCGGCAGGAGAGGGGGCGATCAAACATTTCCGCCAGCGCTATGTCGAGCTGTTCGGGCCGAGCAAGGGCGACGACGCGCTTTACGAGGCCGTCTCGGCCGGCGCCCGCTATCCGGGCCAGGAGCACTGGCTGCCGCTGTTCTACAGCCACATGGACGTGCTCTTCGACTACCTGCCGGACGCGGTGATTACGTTCGATCATCTCGCGGAAGACGCGAAGAACAGCAGGCTTGAGACCATCGCGGACCATTACGATGCGCGGAAAGAGGGGCTGGAGCATCGCTCGTTCGGCGCGCCGCCTTATAAGCCGCTGCCGCCGCACGCGCTTTATCTCGACGCCAAGGAATGGGAGCAGCGGCTTTCGGGCAGGAAGGTCCGGGTGTTCACGCCGTTCCCGCAGCCGCCGGCGCCCGGCCTCATCCAGATCGGCTTCAGGGGCAAGCAGGGCCGCAACTTCGCCATCGAGCGCGCAGAATCCTCCGACAAGCTGCTGCCCGCCGTTGTGGAGCACTGCCGCACGCTGCAGGCCAACGGCAAGCGCGTGATCGTGGCTTGCTGGACGAACGGCGCGCGCGAGCGCCTGGGCGCGATGACGGCCGCGCACGGCATCAAGGAAATCGAGAAGGTGGAGAGCATCGCGGACGCGCGCAAGGCCGCGAGGTCCGCCATCTGCTTCGCGCTTCTGGGCCTCGAAAGCGGCTTCGAGACGCCGGACCTCGCCATCGTCGCCGAGCAGGATATCCTGGGCGACCGGCTCATCCGCCGCCGCAAGGCCAAGAAGGCCAGCGACGTGCTGATCGAGGCGTCGAGCCTTACGCCCGGCGACCTCATGGTGCACGCCGACCACGGCATCGGCCGCTTCATCGGGCTCAAGACCATCGACGCGGCGGGCGCCCCCCACGATTGCGTGGAACTCGAATATGCGGGCGGCGACAAGCTGTTCATCCCTATCGAGAACATGGAGCTTCTGAGCCGCTACGGCTCGGACGACGCGGACGCGGCACTCGACAAGCTCGGCGGCGCGTCGTGGCAAAGCCGCAAGGCGCGTCTCAAGAAGCGCATCCGCGAGATGGCTGAGGAGCTGATCAAGGTGGCCGCGGCGCGCGAGACCAGGCCCGCGCCGGTGTTCGGCGTTCCAGAGGGCGCCTATAACGAGTTCCTGGCGCGCTTCCCCTACGACGAAACCGACGACCAACTCGCCAGCATCGACGCCGTCACGGAGGATCTCGCCAAGGGCAAGCCGATGGACCGGCTCATCTGCGGNNGTCGCGGTGGTGGTGCCGACCACGCTACTCGCCCGCCAGCATTTCCAGACCTTCAGCGAGCGCTTCCGCGGCTTCCCGGTAAAGATCGCGCAGGCGAGCCGGCTCGTTACCGCGAAGGATATGAGCCGGATGCGCGAGGAGCTGAAAAACGGGCAGGCCGATATCGTCGTGGGCACGCACGCGCTGCTCGCCAAGTCCATCGAGTTCAAGGATCTGGGCCTGCTCATCGTCGACGAGGAGCAGCATTTCGGCGTGGGGCATAAGGAGCGGCTAAAGCAGCTTCGCGAGGACGTGCATGTGCTGACGCTCACCGCGACGCCGATTCCGCGCACGCTCCAGCTTGCACTCACCGGCGTGCGCGAAATGTCGGTGATCGCCACCCCGCCCGTGGACCGGCTCGCCGTGCGCACCTTCATCACGCCGTTCGATCCGGTCACGCTGCGCGAGGCGCTGCTCCGCGAGCGCTTCCGCGGCGGGCAGAGCTTCTACGTCGTGCCGCGCATCGCCGATCTCGACGAGGTGGCTGCTTTCCTGCGCGAGCAGGTGCCCGAGGTCCGCTTCATGCAGGCGCATGGGCAGATGTCCCCGACGCAGCTCGAAGACATCATGGCCGCATTCTACGACAAGCAGTTCGACGTGCTGCTCTCGACCACCATCGTGGAAAGCGGCCTCGACATCCCGAACGCGAACACGCTGATCGTGCACCGCGCGGATATGTTCGGCTTGGCTCAGCTCTACCAACTGCGCGGGCGTGTCGGGCGTTCCAAAACGCGCGCCTACGCCATGTTCACGATCCCGCCCAGCGGCAAGATCACCCAGCAGGCCGAGAAGCGCCTGAAGGTGCTGCATTCGCTGGACAGCCTGGGCGCGGGCTTCACGCTGGCGAGCCACGATCTCGACCTGCGCGGCGCCGGCAACCTGCTCGGCGAGGAGCAGTCCGGCCATATCAAGGAAGTCGGCTACGAGTTGTACCAGTCCATGCTCGAAGAGGCGGTACGCTCGCTTAGGGAGCACGGCGCGGAGGAGCAGGAAGAGCAGTGGTCGCCAACGATCAACGTGGGCCTGCCGGTGCTGCTGCCCGAGACCTACGTGCCCGACCTGCAGGTGCGCCTGGGGCTCTACCGGCGGCTCTCCGGCCTGCATGAAAGCGCGGACATCGAAAGCTTCTCCGGTGAGCTGGCCGACCGCTTTGGGCCGATGCCGGAGGAGGTGAAGCACCTGCTCACGGTGGTGCAGATCAAGAATTACTGCCGCCGCGCCGGCATCTCGCAGGTGGACACCGGCCCCAAGGGCGCGGTGATTTCGTTCCGCAACAAGCGCTTCGCCAATCCGCAGGGGCTCGTGAAGTTCATGCACGGCTATGGCGCGGCGGTGAAGCTGCAGCCGGACCACAAGCTGGTCTTCAGGGCCGAATGGGACGATGGCGTGGAGCGGCTGCGCGGTACGCGGGCGCTGGTGCGCGAGCTTGCGGATGTGGCCGGGCACAAGGAGCCGGCGCTGCCGGCCACGGCCAGCGGCGAGGCCATGCCGCGGCTCAATATTGGCAAGGTGAAGAGCCAAGCCCCTGCCGCGCCCGTCAAGAAGGCCCACGCGCCGGTCGTGCCCGCTGCCTTCAAACACCCGCCGCGTGGCTTCGGCAAACGCGGAAACTAGGCAGGGATTCGTGGCTTGGCCAACGAATAGCCCGCGTCCCATGGCACAAAACCCATGACCTGCGAAAACAACATCCGGCCAACGCTCACGGCAGTGTCCCCGATTGGAAAAACGGGAGAACCTACCGCACAATCGCGGCGGCAAGTTCAAATCGACACCAAACGATATCGGCCTTAACCTATTGCAGAGCTTTGCCTATTCCGGCTTCCTTTCGCGCTTGACCGGAGACAGGTGAACCGAACCTGAGAATTACACCGATGCTTTTCGTGGCCTCGGCGCCTTATTAGCCACCGATCCGTGAACCTCGGGCCGTCCTTCCGTTCTGCCGGTGAACCTGTAGATCCAGGCGTCCAGCTCCTTCCCATTCGCGAGCGTAACCCGATGGGCTTCCCTCTGGAACAGCGAGACGATGCGCTCGCTGGCCCCGCAGCCCTCATACTGATCCAAGGCCGCAAGCAGTGCTGGGCGTCTTACGAGAAAAACGTTCCCCCAGACCCGCGACTTCGCGGCCGGCTCCGGCACCGCGCCGGGAAAATGGCCGAGCCTGTAAAGCCGGCCGGGAAGCCACGCATCGCCGACGAAGCGCGCCCGCGCCGCAAGCAGGGCGGCGAACGGGCTGCGGCTGCCGCGCGTCAGCGTCCCATAAACGAAGAGGTGCTGGGGGGAGTTTCCCGGCATTTGCTTCTCACTGCTACGATCTTTGCACTGCTACCAGCCCGCCGGCGCTGGGCTGCTCGCCATCGGCGAGCTTGCAAGGAACGGATTCCGGCGCTCCGTTTCATGATTTCCGGACTGCTGGGATCTCGCTGTTAACATATTCCGTGCGCCTTTCTCGCGCTTTTCGATATTGAGCTAATTTAGCACAGAGCTTTTACGAAAAGATTAAACCGGCCGGCATAGGCTATCGCATTGATATTTCGAGAGGAATAGCCGCACCCGGCCGCCCTCGCCGCCGTTCCGGATCGAATTGCGCATTAACTTCCCACTTGAAAATATATTTAACGGATGTTTTGAAACGCAGAAATCGACCCAAAACGCGGTTTTTTTCGCAAAAAACAGCGTATGGAACACACATCGATCTTGCATTTACCATGCTGGCATTAAGCATGATAGCCGCATGCCTGAATTTAACCTGTCGTTAAACTGTCACGCGTCGCCTTGCGTTACGATATGAGCTTCCCGCTCCGGTCGCGCCCGCGCCAGAACTCGCAGACCGGGCACCATTCGCCTTCATAATCGATGCCTTCCTGGTGAGGGCAGCCGACGATGCCATCGGCCATCGCAACGGATAGGGCTCCGTGCTCCTCGATGTAGCCGAGGATCGCCTCCGCGATGGCCGGGTCGCGCCGCACGTCGCCGGCTTCGAGCAGCCAGGAGCGCATTTCAGGCTCGGCATCCTCGTATGCGACGATGCCGACGGCGACCTTGCTCGCGCGGCTTAAGTCCGGGCCGTAAAAGGCGATTGTCGCAACCGGCCAGCCGCGTAGCCCCCGCTTGGCCTTCTTCCGCAGCCGCTTTAGAAACCGATCCTGCATGGCACACCTCCTCTATGCCCAAAGAAAAAACTTCCCGCGGGGCTCATTCATAAAGCCCAAGTTCCTGATTTATGCGCGCCATCTCGTCCATCGCGGCATTCGCTCGCGAACGCTGGCTATTTTCGTATTCCCTGAGATCGCAGAAGCGGAGGCGCCGGTGACTGCCCACGCGCCGGAAAGGGATTTGCCCAGTGTCCATGAGCTTCAGCACGAAGGTGCGGGAAACGGCGAGATAATCCGCAGCCTCGTTTGGTGTGAGTTCTGCCTCTGCCGGGACAATCGAAACGCTGCGCCCCGTACCGAGTTGCTCCAGGAACTGGCGCAGCATACCGATCACGGCAGGCGGCAACTCGGCGGCGCTGCCGCTCGCAGGGTCGAGCAGCGACAAACGGACCCCCGCCGCTTCGGGCGGTAGCAGCTCAGCCAGCGCACGCGCGGCTTTCACGATCTCCGGGCTGGGGACGAGCGGGGTGTCATTGGCAGGGATGCGGCTCATGGGGCTTTCTCCTGAGCCCTAAAATGGCGCTTATCTGCCGTAGATGCAACATCTGACGCAGGTGCAACTTATGACGTGTCTGCCGCCCTCCAAATTGCAACACCACACATCGCAAGGTTCACACCAGCATTACGTGTAATACAGGTGTCGCACTATGCCACAGTTGCATTAATTGCACGAATCGGGTTAGGTATCCGCATGATTTGCTATGCGGAACCTGTTTGATGCCTGCACTCACCTCCCCTAATCAATTGTGCCTCCCCTTACCCGAGGAAAACTGCGGTACAGGTGCGCTCTCCATCCAGCACCAGTCCAGGAGGGGAAAGCGTAATAGCTTAGCGCTTAAACGTCTCACACAACCTGCAAAACTAAGCGCGTCAGTCGAACAGCATCACGCTCCAGAGACGTCGCACTGTCCGATACCCGAAGCGCCAGCTGAAGTTCAAGAGTTTGAAAACACTCCACTTGTGGACACTCAATCGGACCAAACGGGCCTTAAAAGCAAGCGCACGCTCCTACGAAGGACCTGGGGAAGTTTAGTTGCCTTTCTCCTAGCAGTAGCCCTATGGCCATGCTGGCCGTACATAGCAAAGACCATCGAAGGCATAAAGGTCAGCGTCGATGTATGGGGGATTATTCGAGACATTGAGCATAATCGGCGGGATGACCCTAAACTACCCAGCGAAAAATACTGCACAAACCCTGCAGAAGCGAAATGGCACACAAGTACTTGCTATAATCATTCAGAAAAGAAGTAAGATCAAAGAATGACAAGCCCTCAGCGCGGCACACCGTGCTTATCGTACCCGATGATCTCGTCGGCCGGCCGGGGATCGCGCACCGGAAGAGCGTCGATCCGGGCGAGGATCTCCCGGATTTTATTCATGTCCACGCGCCGCCTTTGAGGCGGAACCACCCCCTCGGCTATTGCAGTCTTCTCAATCGCTTCGCGCAATATCGTTTGCAAAGGCTTGCCCGTTGCGCGGGCAAGCTCCTGGGCCAGATGCGCGGTTTCGCTATCGACGGAAAGGGCTATCGTCATTTTCACCTCGAAAGCGAAATAATAGCACCGCATCCCCTTTGGAACAAATCCGGCGTAACGGCCCCTACTCCCGCTCCTTCCGCCGGTGCATGAACGCCAGCCGCTCGAACAGCTGCACATCCTGCTCGTTCTTGATAAGCGCGCCCGCGAGCGGCGGGATGAGCTTGCGTGGGTCGCGCTCCTTCAAAAGCTCGGGGCCGATATCCTCCGAGACGAGCAGCTTGATCCAATCCAGCAGCTCCGAGGTGGACGGCTTCTTCTTCACGCCCGGCACGTCGCGGATATCGTAGAAGATATTCAGCGCCTCGCGCAGCAGCCGGGGCTTGAGCCCCGGAAAATGCACGTCCACGATGGTCTGCATCGTCTCGCGCTCGGGGAAGCGGATGTAATGGAAGAAGCAGCGGCGCAGGAACGCGCCGGGCAGCTCCTTCTCGTTGTTGGACGTGATGAACACGATGGGGCGCCTGGCCGCCTTCACCACCTCGCCGGTCTCGTAGACGAAGAACTCCATGCGGTCGAGTTCTTGCAGGAGGTCGTTCGGGAACTCGATGTCGG
>PMBZ01000162.1:0-25283 GCA_003153975.1 Hyphomicrobiales bacterium | reverse complement strand
AGCACGGTCTTGCCGGTGCCGGGCTCGCCCTTCACCAAGAGCGGGCGCTCCAGCACGATGGCCGCGTTCACCGCGACGCGCAGGTCGTCCGTGGCAACGTAGGTCTCGGTTCCTTCAAAACGCATGTACTGCCCTTCACTTAGCGTACCGCCCCTCACCCTGTCCCTCTCCCCCTGGGAGAGGGGACGCCTTATCAACGGCTGCGAGCGGACTCCCTCTCCCATGGGGAGAGGGCTGGGGTGAGGGGCGTGACGTCCGTTCTATTCACTGTCCCGTTTAAGATACCGATCCGCGTCGAACTTGTAATTCCTGTTGCAGAACTCGCAGGTTACGGCAATGACGTTGTCCTTGGCCATATCCGCGATGTCGTCTTCGGAGAAGCGCTCCAGCATGGCCTCCACGCGCTCGCGCGAGCAGCCGCAGCGGGCGGCGAGCGGCGACGCCGTAAACGCGCGCACCGTCTCCTCGTGGAACAGCCGGTAGAGCAGGCGTTCGGACGGGAGCGCCGGGTCCAAAAGCTCGTGGTCCTCGACGGTGGCCGCCAGCGCCAAGGCGCGGCGCCAGCCATCGTCATCGTCATCGCCGGTAATCCCGGACGCAAGCCCTTCCCCGCCGCCGAAGCGCCCGCCCTCGGCGGTGAGCTTCTGCACCATGAGCCCGCCCGCGCGCCACGTCCATTTGCCAGGCGCCGAGCCGTCCGGCCCGGTGTAATGCCGCGCGACGGCGATGCGGATGAAGGTGGGGATTTGTTCCGAGCGGTCGAAATATTCGTGCGCGGCGTCCGCCAGCGTTTCGCCTGTGAGCGCCACAATGCCCTGATAGCGCTCCATGCCGGCGCCCGGATCGATGGTCATGGCGAGCTGGCCGCCGCCCAGCAGCACTTTCGCCGCCGCGCCGCCGTTGCTGGCCTTGGCAACCTCATCGCCATTGAAGGCTGCATAGCCGCGCAGGTGCCCCGGCGTGCTGTATTGCACGACCATGAAGCTCACCGGCCCGCCGGACTGCGTTTGCAGGATCAACCTACCGTCGAATTTCAGCGAGGCGCCGAGCAGCGCGGTAAGCGCAACCGCCTCGCCCAACAGCAGCAGCACCGGCTCGGGATAGGCGTGCCTCGTCAGGATCTCGTCCACCGCCGGCCCAAGCCGGATCAGCCGGCCGCGCGCGCCCGACGCCTCCAGTTGGAACGGCAGAACGTAATCGCCGGGCTTGTCCGCAGCCGTCCCTTCAGCCCTGCCGTTATCTCCGTCCATCGAACCCAATCCGGTAAAATGCTGCTTGCCAAGCCAAGTGCCGCAGCCGCCGTCCCCGCGAAAGCGGGGACCCACGGTAACCTCTTGCCACCATGGGCTTTGGGGGCTGCCATGGATTCCCGCATTCGCGGGAATGGCGCCCCGAGGGAGCCGGCCGCGATCAAACCTTCCCGAGGCACCACGCCAGGATGGCCCGCTGCACATGCAGCCGGTTTTCCGCCTCGTCGAACACCACCGACTGCGGGCCGTCGATCACGCCGGCGCTGACCTCCATGCCGCGGTAGGCGGGCAGGCAGTGCATGAAAATGGCGCCGGGCGCCGCTTTCGCCATGAGCGCCTCGTTCACCTGATAGGGCTGCAAGAGCGCGATCCGCTGCTCCGAGCCCGCCTCCTGGCCCATCGAGACCCACACGTCGGTAGTGACGCAATCGGCGCCGGCGACGGCCTCGGCCGGGTCCTCGTGCAGCGAAAGCTTGCCGCCCTCCGCGCGCGCCCACTCCACGAAGCTCATCGCGGGCTGCAAGAGCTTCGGCGTGGCCAGCCTCAGCGTGAAGCCGAAGCGCACGGCGGCGTGAATCCAGGAGTTGGCGACGTTGTTGCTGTCGCCGACCCACGTTACGGTCAGCGGCTCAAGCAAGCCCTTCTTCTCCTCCAGCGTCATGATATCGGCGAGGATCTGGCAGGGATGCGACTTGTCGGAAAGCCCGTTGATGACAGGCACGGTGGCGAATTTCGCCAGCTCGATCAGCTTCTCGTGCGAGGTCGAGCGCATCATGATCGCATCGACATAGCGCGAGAGCACCTGTGCCGTGTCCGAGATGGTCTCGCCGCGTCCAAGCTGCATGTCGTTGTGGTTCAGCACGATGGTCTCGCCGCCGAGCTGGCGCATGGCCACGTCGAAGGAAACACGTGTGCGCGTCGAGCTTTTCTCGAACAGCATTGCGAGCACGGCGCCTTCGGCCAGCTTGGGCTTGGACCCGGTGCCGCTTTTGAAGGCTTTCTTGAGCGAGTGCGCGCAATTCAGGATGAACCGCAATGTCGCGGAATCGTAAGTGTCGATGTCCAAAAAGTGACGGGGTGACATCTGCGCCGCAAGCCCCGGATTATGCTGGGTTTGTAACATTAAGCCTCGCCAATGCGCCGTCTATCTTTGCGCATGCCTCCCTGATTTCGGTTTCCGTCACGATCAACGGCGGCAACAGCCTGACGGCATTGTCGCCCGCCGCAACCGTGAGCAGCTTCTCAGCAAATAGCGTGCCGGTCACCATCGTATTGGGTATTTTGCACACAAGCCCCAGCATAAGCCCTTCGCCGCGGATCTCCGCAAAGATGTCCGGGTGCCTATCCACGATTTCCGCGAGCCGCTGCTTAAAAAGCAAGCCCATCTTTTGGACATGTGGAAGAAATTCCGGCTCCAGCACCACATCCAAGACCGCATTGGCTACAGCGGCCGCCAGCGGATTGCCGCCGAAAGTCGAGCCGTGGCTGCCCGCCGTCATGCCGGCCGCGGCCTCTTCCGTGGCAAGGCAGGCGCCGATCGGAAAACCGCCGCCCAGGCCCTTGGCAATACCCATGATGTCCGGCTCGATCCCAGCCCACTCGTGGGCGAACAGCTTGCCCGTCCGGCCCATGCCCGTCTGCACCTCGTCCATAAGCAGGAGGATGCCGTGCTCGTCCGCAAGCTCCCTGAGCTGCCGCAAAAAGGGCCAGCCAGGTTCCCGGATGCCGCCTTCGCCCTGCACTGGCTCTATAAGAATGCCGGCCGTCTCCTCCGTGATCGCAGCCTTCGTTGCTTCAATATCGCCCAGCGGAACCTGGTCGAAGCCCTCTACCTTGGGGCCGAAGCCCGCCAAGTGCTTCTCCTGGTTGCCCGCCGCGATCATCGCCAGCGTGCGCCCGTGGAAGGCGCCCTCGAACGTAACGATGCGATAGCGCTCCGGCCGGCCGTTATGGCTATGGTANNGCGAACGTCGCCTCGCAAAGCCGCTTGGCCAGCAGCTCCTGCCCCGTCACCCGGTAGAGGTTCGACGTATGCCACACTTTATGTGCCTGCGCGGTCAAGGCTTCCACAAGGTGTGGATGAGCATGGCCGAGCACGTTGACGGCCACGCCGCCCGCGAAGTCGAGATATCGCTCGCCATCCGCCGTCCACAGATAGGCGCCTTCGCCTCTCTCGAATTCGGCATTTGCCCGCGCATAGGTTCCTAGCACCGCAGACATGGATGGCACACTCGCTTCCAATAAAAAAAAGCCGCTCCGGAATCGGGCGGCCATGTTGGCATAATCCATTTTCTCCGGCTAGGCATCGCTGTCAACCGGCATAAAAGCCACAGTGACCTGTAAATGAGCCAGGACGGCCCTGCGTTAACGGTTTGGCAATTTGTGTTAAGCGGGCTTTTATGCAAATATGCCCCATCGCGTAGACAGTATGGTGGACTTCCTACTTCCCTTGCGCATCGCCGCATCCACCATCTCGCACAGTTCTGTTGCGAGGCTTGTGTTCCAGTAATGAGGTAGCGTTTTCCAGCCCCGGCACCGGCCGGCGGTGTGCCCTTGTGTTTGGGCATCTGGCAGCACCTCACGTTTCCTTGTTCTGCGTTAGCACCGTGGCCACGCTGGCATGAAGCTCAGCGGCCCCGATCCCTTTTCGCGGTTCGTCCGCTGAAACGAACGAGGAGCTACGATTATGAGTTGGACCGATGAACGCGTCGAACTTCTGAAAAAATTCTGGGCTGATGGCCTGAGCGCAAGCCAGATTGCCTCCAAGCTCGGCGAGGTTACACGGAACGCGGTTATTGGCAAAGTGCATCGCCTGGGGCTCGCGGGACGCGCCACGACATCGCGCGTTAGAACCGCAAGGCCCCGCTCCAACATCGCCCTGTTTCCCGCAAGATCCTCGCAGGTCCAGTACCGAACCTTCGGAAATACCGCCCTCAAGCCCGCCGTGCAGCCGCAAGAGCGCAAGGCCGCTTCAGTGGTTCCGCTGCGCGCCCTGCCCGAGCTTGAGGCAGCGCCCGAAGGCCTCGTGACCCTGGCCGATCTCAAGGAGACCATGTGCCATTGGCCGGTGGGCGATCCCATGGAGGAAGGCTTCCACTTCTGCGGCCGCAGCAAGACTTCCGGCGTCCCCTATTGCGAGCACCACGCCGCAATTGCCTATAATCCCGCCGCGAAACGCCGCCGCGCCGGCTAGCCGGGGCCTTTCAAAACGGACGGGAGCGGGAGCCAGCAGGCTCCCGCTCCGTCAGGCCGGCAAAACAGGTCAGCCAAGTTCCTTCGCGCCATTCGGGCACGCCTCCGGTTACCGCCGTGGGGTCATTCCCACGAAGGTGGGATACCATTTCTGCCAGTGTAACGGGCGCTTAGATAGGTTCGCGTTTGCGCGCTCAAGGGCTGCCAGATGCGAGGTCCGGCTTGCTCCAAGCGCACAACCCCACACCCTGCCCTCCCCATGGGAGAGGGGACGCCGGCACAACGGTTACAACACCGTCTCCTCTCCCATGCGGAGAGGGACAGGGTGAGGGGAGCGTCCCTCCGTTCATGGCACTAACGAGCGCGCATGCGGGAGCCCATGGCAAGCACAGGCAAGACCTGTGTTTCTTGTCTGCATGGATTCCCGCTTGCGCGAGAATGACGGCGCGAGCTTGCCCGGCCTTTTGCCCCTTTTACACAGAGAGGTAGCGTTTACTGGGCGCTTGCACGGGGCGGGTTCTTCTTCGCCGGGGCTTTCGCGGCTTTTTGCTTTTCCGCGGACTTTTGCGCAGGCTTGGGCGCCTCTTCCTCCTGGCCGTCGCCGGCCTGGTCCTTCTTCGCATCGCCGTCGGCGGAATCCGCCTGCTTGGCCGCGCCGTTCTCCTCGTCCTCATCGTCGAGATGCTTGAGATGGACGAGCGAGCCAGGCGCCGAACAGCGGAACTTCAACTGCTCGTCGAGGCCGATATACTCCCGCACAAGGTTCAAGTCGATTGCGGACAGATGCGAGGCGGCCCACCCCGCGCCGTTCTCCATCAGCTTGTCGACTTCCAGCAGCTTCATGTTCTGCATATCCTGCGCAAGCTTCGCGCAGGCTTCCTTGTCTAGCGGCGCGGCGAACGACGGGGCCAGCAGAGCAAACAGGCCGCAAGCCGCGGCCCCGGATGCCAGCCAGCCAGCCCTAGCGCCCATACGGCGAAGAATATTCACTGGGCTTCTCCATCGATCAGGATTTCCGGCGCTCCAAAGCCTGCGCGCCGGCCGCGATAATTGCAAGGAACGAGGCGGCCTTCAAGCTTGCACCGCCAACAAGCGCGCCGTCGACCTCGCCGCTTTCGAAAATCCCCGCCGCATTGGCCGGGCTCACCGAGCCGCCGTAGAGGATGCGCCAGCGCTGGCCGCCGGTTCCCTCGCGCTTGGCAAGCTCGGCGCGCAGCACGGCGTGAATTGCCGTTATGTCCTCCGTCGTCGCTTGCAGGCCCGTGCCGATGGCCCAGACGGGCTCGTAGGCAATGACGGTGTTTTCCGGCGTGCTTTCCGCAGGCAGGCTATCGGCGAGCTGGCGCGTGCAGACGGAGGCCGCAAGCCCGGATTCGCGCTCGCCCCTGGTTTCGCCAAGGCAAACGATGACCGGCAGGCCAGCCTTTAGCACGGCCGACGCCTTGGCCTTGACCTCGCGGCTGGTCTCGCCATGCCCGCTGCGCCGCTCGCTGTGTCCAACGATGATCGCGGCGGCCCCGGCGTCCTTCAGGATCGGCGCGGACAGGTCGCCGGTGAAAGCGCCCGAGTCCTTCGCGTGGCAGTCCTGCGCGCCGGTCAGCACGTGCATGCCGCCGTTAAGCGCGGCCGCCGCGCCGATAATCGTTGCCGGCGGAAAAATCCAAACCCCAGCCTTGCAGGAGGCCGGAATCCCCGCGCGCACCGCCTCGATCTCGGCGAGATCTGCGCGAACGCCGTTCATCTTCCAGTTTCCCGCGACGATAAGTTCCGGTAGACTCATTAGTAATTCCTCTTAAAAGCGGGTGCGAGGCTCCAATCTGATGTTGCGCACCGCTTTTTATCCTCTAAATTACGGCGCACCGCGGACCCTGGCCCAATTGCGCGCCTGAATCAAGGGCCGTCTCGGCTTTATGAAGGACTTGCCTGCCATGACGCAAATGATGAGGAAAGCGGCCGTTTTCCTATTGTTCGGGATTCTGATTCTCGCTTTTGCCGTCCAGTTCGGCGGCAATTTCTCGTTTCAGCACTTTACCCAGCAGCCATACGTTGCCCGGGTCGGCTCGATCGACATCACCCCCGAGAAGTACGACCGCACCTACCAGCGCACGCTTGAGAACCTGTCGGCCAGGGCGAGACAGCGGATAACCCAGGTCCAGGCCAGGGCGCTGGGCTTGCCGCAGCAAGTGCTGCAAGGGCTCATCCAGGAAGCCGCCCTCGATTCCGAAGCCCAGAAACTCGGGCTCGGCCTGTCCAAGGCGGGCTTGAGCGAAAGCATCAAGGGCAACCAGGTCTTTCAGGACGCTTCCGGCAAGTACGATCCCAAGAAATATCAGGACTTCCTTCAGCGCGTCGGTTACAGCGCGCCCTATTTCGAGCAGGAGTACAAGGGCGACCTCATCAGGCGGCAGATCCAGGGGCTGTTCCTGACGAGCGGCGTGGTATCCAAGACGCTGCTCGACGCCTACAACCGCTATCTGAACGAGCAGCGCACCATCGCCTATTTCACGCTGGCCGCCAAGGACGCTGGAACCATCGAGGCGCCCTCGGAGGAAACACTCAAAAGCTTCTACGACGACCACAAGACGCAATTCATGGCGCCGGAGTTCCGCAAGGTGGCCGTGCTTGCGGTGACGCCGCAAACGGTCGCGGCCAAGGTCAGCATTCCAGACGAAGAAGTGAAGGCGCAATACGACGCCAAGCCCGCCAATTATGCNNCGGGCAAGAGCTTCGCCGATGTGGCCAAGGCCGCGGGCTTCGCGGTGGGCGATATCGACCTCGGCTCCGTTTCGAAAGCCGAACTTCCGGCCAAATTCGACACGAACCAGGCGATTATCGACGAGGCCTTCAGCCTCAAGAAGGGCAAGTTCAGCAAGCCCATCGACGGGCCGCTTTCCTGGGTGATCGTGCGCGTGGCCGATATCGTGCCGGGCAAGGAGGAAAGCTTCGACGCCGTGAAAACCGGCATCCGCGAGAGCATGGCAAGGGCCAGGAGCACGGAGGAATCCTCGAAGCTCGTCAAGTCGCTTGAGGAGGAACGCGCCGCCGGGCTTTCGCTCCAGGACATCGCGAAGAAGCTGAGCCTGCCGCTGGATGAGGTGACGCTCGGCCGTCAGGGCGAAGGCCTGGACGGCAAGCCCGTGCAACTCGCATCCGTGCCGGCCCCGACGCTCGCCGACGCAGCCTTCAAGTCCGACCCAGGCGTCGAGAACGACGCGCTGCGCCTCCAGGGCGGCGGCTACGCCTGGTACGATGTTGGAGACGTTATCAAGGCAAGGCAGAAGCCGTTCGACGAGGTGAAGGCGGAGGTGGAAGCCGGCTGGCGCAAGGATCAGGTCCGCGCCAAGCTCGCCGTCAAGGCCCGCGAACTGGTGGAGCGGCTGAACAACGGCGAGAAGATCGCGGACGTTGCCAAGAGCGCTGGCGCCACCGTAAAGACCGCCCAGCCGCTCAAGCGCGAGGGCTCGGAGCCAGGCCTGCCGCAATCGGCCATCGCACAGGCCTTTTCGCTGGGCGAGAATGGCGCCGCGTCCGCGCTGGGGACCGACGGCGAGTCCCGTGCCGTGCTGCAGGTGGCGAAGGTGACGGAACCGGAGCCGCTCAAGGAAATGGCGGCCAAAACGCTGGAGCAGCGGCTTTCGGCGCAGATCGCCGAGGACAATTTCGCCCAATACCTGACCGGCGTCCAGAAAGCCGCCGGCGTGGCGGTCGACCGCAAGAATTTGACCGCTGCGATTGGGGCGGGAGGCAACTATGACAGCGGTGAATGATTTCCGATGGCGTAGGGGCTGATTATTGAGTGAAGCCGGAACCGGCTGACCGCTTCGTTATCGGAGGTGAAAGCCCCCTCACCCCAGCCCTCTCCCGCGAGGGGAGAGGGAGTCACAGTGTGCCCGTTGAAAAGGCGTCCCCCTCTCCCCATCCGCATCCGCTCGCGGATGCGAAAAGAGGCAAGCTCGCTGGGGGTGGGGACAGGGGTGAGGGGAGACTCCGCGAAGCGAGCGCTGGATCTGGCGTGAGCCCCGATATTCAACGCCATAGGGATTGCCAAACCCATGAAGGTCGAGCCTTCGTTTGCCGAATTCTCCAAGCGCTACACTGCTGGAGCCCCGCAGCTTGTCTCCACAAAGCTGATCGCCGATCTCGAAACGCCCGTCGCCGCGATGCTGAAGCTCGCGGCGGACCGGCCCTACTCCTTCCTGCTCGAATCCGTCGAAGGCGGCGCCGTGCGCGGCCGCTATTCGATCATCGGTCTCGATCCGGATGTGCTGTGGCGCGCGCAAGGAGACCGCGCCGAGATCAACGAGACGCCGCTCAAGGACGCGGACGCGTTCCAGCCCTGCAAGGCCGGCACGCTTACTGCCCTGCGCGAGCTTCTCGAAGCTTCCAGGGTCGATATCCCCGAGCACCTGCCGCCCATGGCGGCGGGCGTGTTCGGCTATCTGAGCTACGACACCGTGCGGCTGGCCGAGAAGCTGCCATGCGCCAAGCCCGATCCGGTGGGCGTGCCCGACGCCTTCCTGATGCGCCCCGGCATCATGGTCATTTTCGACGCCGTGAAGGACGAGATGACCGTCGTCACCACGGTACGCCCGCAGAAGCGCGTCTCCGCCAAGGCGGCCTATTCGCGCGCCGTGGAGCGGCTGACGCAGATCCAGGACGCACTCGACACGGGAAGCGCCCATGCCCCATCCGCAGATGGCCTCGACGGCGCGCTTGCCGCCACAAAATCCAACATGACGCCCAAGGACTACATGGCGATGGTCATGAAGTCCAAGGAGTACATCGCGGCCGGCGACATCTTCCAGGTCGTGCTGTCGCAACGCTTCGAGACGCGCTTCGAGCTGCCGCCCTTCGCGCTTTACCGGGCGCTGCGCCGCGTGAATCCGTCGCCCTTCCTCTATTTCCTGAACTTCGGCAGCTTCGCCGTATCCGGCTCAAGCCCCGAAATCCTGGTGCGCGTGCGCGGCGGCGAGGTCACCATCCGGCCCATCGCCGGCACGAGGCCGCGCGGCGCAACGCCGGAGGACGACAAGCGCCTTGCCGCCGACCTGCTCTCCGACACGAAGGAGCGCGCGGAGCACCTGATGCTGCTCGACCTCGGCCGCAACGATGTGGGCCGCGTCGCCGAAATCGGCTCGGTACGCGTGACCGATAGTTTCTTCCTCGAATATTATAGTCAGGTCATGCACATCGTCTCCAACGTCGTGGGCCGCTTAAGCGATAAGCACGACGCCATCGACGCGCTGATGGCGGGTTTCCCGGCGGGCACGGTTTCCGGCGCGCCGAAGGTTCGCGCCATGCAGATCATCGACGAGCTGGAGCCCGAAAAGCGCGGCGTCTACGCCGGCTGCATCGGCTATTTCGCGGCCAATGGCGAGATGGACACCTGCATCGCGCTGCGCACCGCCATCGTCAAGGATGGTACAATGTATGTGCAGGCAGGTGCCGGCATCGTGGCGGACTCGGTCCCGGAGTCGGAGCAGGCGGAATGCGAAAACAAAGCGCGCGCGCTGTTCCGGGCGGCGGAGGAGGCGGTCCGCTTCGCGGGGCGGGCGGCACGAGGGCAATAGCGGGGGGAACCGCGATGCTAGACTTGGCAATTGCTTCGAGGAAGCCCCCCTCACCCCTGTCCCCTCTCCCGCGGAGGGGACAGGGGAACGCCTTCTCAACGGGCAAGCCCGGACTCCCTTCTCCCCTCGCGGGAGAGGGGCTGGGGGTGAGGGGGGCTTCGCAACCGATCCCGCGTGAGGATATCCCATGAAGACCGTAACGCTGTTCCGCCATGCCAAGTCCGCCGGGAGGGATGACCCCGATATCGCGGATTTCGACCGGCCGCTTGCGGAACGCGGCATCAAGGTGGCGCCGAAGATGGGCAAGGCGATGCGCAAACGCAAGCTGAAGCCCGGCCTGATCCTGTGCTCGCCGTCGGTGCGGACGCGCCAAACGCTGACGCTCGCCGAAGCCGAAGCGTGGGACAGGCAACCGGAGGTGCGCTTCGACGAGCGGATTTACGATGCGAGCGTCCAGACGCTGTTCAAGCTGCTGCGCGGGCTTCCCGATGAGCTGAGCCATATCATGATCGTGGGCCATAACCCCGGCATGCAGGAGCTGGCCATCGCGCTAACCCCGAGGGAGAGCCCGGCGCGGGCGCCGTTCGAGGAGAAGCTGCCAACCGCGGCACTCGTCTGCTTCGATTTCGAGACGGAACGATGGCGAAGCATCAAGCCCGGCACGGGCCAGTTGCGGCTTTTCCTCACTCCGAATATGCTCTGAACGGGCAAGGTCAAGAAAATGATCACAATTATCGATAACTACGACAGCTTCACCTACAATCTCGTGCACTATTTCGGCGATCTCGGCGTCGATGCGCGTGTCTATCGCAACGACGAGAAGACCGTCGCGCAGGTGTTCGCGGAAAAGCCCGAGGCGATCGTCATGTCGCCCGGCCCCTGCACGCCGAACGAGGCCGGCATCTGCCTGGAACTCACGAAGAAGAACAAGGGCCGCTTCCCGCTGCTCGGCGTTTGCCTTGGCCACCAGACCATCGGCCAGGCCTATGGCGGGCGGGTGATCCGCGCGCCCATCCTGATGCACGGCAAGCTCTCGAAAATCTTCCACGAGGGCACCAGCCTGTTCCGGGGGCTTGAGAACGGCTTCGAGGCCACGCGCTATCATTCGCTGATCGTGGAGGCGGACACCCTGCCCTCTTGCCTGACCGCGACCGCGCGCACTTCGGACGGGCTCATCATGGCACTTGAGCACAAGACCGAGCGCGTCTACGGCGTGCAGTTCCATCCCGAGAGCATCGCGAGCGCCAACGGCCACGCCATGCTCGCGAACTTCCTGATGCTCGCGGGCGTCAAATGGGAGCCGCGCAAGAAGGGGCTCAAGCTTCCAGATTTGGACAAGGCGCCGCAGCGCGCGGCCATAGCGTAAGGCGTTGACCATGCTCGATTTGGAAAAAGCGTTCCGTCCTCATTTTGAGAAGGCGGCCTCCGGCGAGGCGCTTTCCCAGGAGGAAGCGCGCGAGGCCTTCCTCTGCATCATGCAGGGCGGGGTTCCAGAGATCCAACTCGCGGCGTTCCTCGTCGCGCTGAAGGCACGGGGCGAGACCGCGGACGAGATCGCGGGCGCCGTCTCGGCCATGAAAAGCCTGATGGTGGCCGTGGAAGCGCCGGAAGGAGCGATCGATATCGTTGGCACCGGCGGCGACGCCAAGGGCAGCTACAACATATCGACGGCGACAGCCTTCGTTGTGGCGGGTGCCGGCGTGCCCGTCGCCAAGCACGGCAACCGCGCCGTGTCGTCGAAATCCGGTGCCGCCGACGTGCTGGAAAAGCTCGGCGTAAACATCAACTTGGCCCCAGAGCGCCTGCCCGCCTGCTTCGAAAATGCCGGCCTCGCCTTTCTCTGGGCGCCCGTGCATCACCCCGCCATGCGCCACGCCACGGCTGTCCGGCAGGGGCTCAAGCTGCGCACGATCTTCAATTTGCTAGGCCCCCTTCTCAACCCCGCCAGCACTAAGCGCCAGCTCATCGGCGCCTATTCCGAGCATTGGCTCAAGCCGATCGCCGAGGTGATGAACCGGGCCGGCGCGGTGCATGTCTGGGCCGTGCACGGCGCCGACGGCATGGACGAGCTTTCGACCACGGGCCTAAGCTACGTGGTGGAGCTGAAGGGCGGCAAGATCGCCTCCTTCGAGGTTCATCCAAGCGATGCGGGCCTGCCGCTCGCCAACCCTGCCGACCTCGTTGGCGGCTCGCCCGAGGACAGCGCTACGGCGCTTCGCGCGCTGCTGCAAGGCAAGGAGGGCGCCTATCGCGACATCGTGCTTTTCAACGCCGCCGCCGCTTTCATCGTGGCGGGCCGGGCCGAGGGCCTGAAGGAGGGCGTGGAACTTGCCAAGGCTTCCATCGGCGAGGGCCGCGCCAAGGCCGCGCTCGACGCGCTCATCGAGGCAAGCCACGGCTCTGCCGATACCCGCTGAACCGGCGGTGGACACAGACCCCCGAGCGTCGTTCCCGCGAAAGAGCGTGTGAACGACGCTGCGAGGAATCTGCCGGCGATTGGACCGGCTTCAACTGCCGTTTCCAGGCTAACCTGCTCGACGCTTGATGTACTTCGCGCTGTTCTCCAGCAGCCTCATGTTGTTCCGCACCAGCGGATTGTCCGGCTCAAGCTCGCACGCCCTGGCGAACTTGGCTTTGGCGGCGGACAGATTGCCGCGCAGCATATAGGAATAACCCTGATTGTTGAGGATTTTCACCGTTTCGCCCGAAAGCCCGATTGCGATGCTGTAGGCGTTGTCCGCCAAATCGAAGCGGTGCAACCGATCGTAGCTGGCAGCCAGCCCGATCCAGGAGTCCACGTCTTGAGGCGCCTTATCCGTGGCCTCCAGGAAGTGGTGCTCGGCAAGGCCGTATTCGCCGCGGCGGAAATGCAGGGCGCCGGCACGGTACGGCTCATCGGCAGGCACGAACGTCGCCAGGTTATCCTCTCCGACTGAGCTTACCACATAGCCGTCAGGCTCCGAAGAGCCTGAGCAAGCGGCCAGCATCAAGGGAAGCAGAGCCACCGCCAAGGCCCGGCGCAGGCCGGCCGAACCTTCACAAGAGGCGTGAGCCGGGACGCCCTGGATAGCTCCAGACCTGGGTGGATTGTCGAACGCTGTCATGGCCGCTATTTCCCGCTAGAAGACGATCCGCCGCCGCTACTCCCGCCACCACCACCGCTACCACCGCTACCGCTACCGCTGACGCCGCTCTCCGCCGAAATCGGGCGTGCCGCCTCTGGGATCTTCGACACATCCTGGTAGCGGCGGATGGTGCGCGACATGCGCTCGCCGCTTGTGGGAATGGAGCGGTTCCTCGAACGGGGCGGCCTCGGATTGATCGTGTGGATTGCAGCGTTGGCAGTTTTGGCGTCGCCCAGACCAAGCGTCACGCTATCCGTTCTCCGGCCGTACTCGGTCAAGGGGCCGTCCCAGATATATTCCCAAAAATACTGCTGGGCTTCGGCACCGGCCGGGACCGCCAGCGACGCCACCAAAACAAGAGCCGTCATGGTCTTCATCTGAACCCTCCTGCGGCGCACCGCCTAAATCACTTTCCGTCCGCGGAAATAGAGTGGCCGAATGGCCCGGATACATCGCCGCCGGACGACACGAACTCGGTATACTGCTTGGGAACCTCCGTCTGGCCCACCAGGAAGAAGTCCGCATCGTTAGAGGGCATCCGATTATCCAAAGGCGTGGCGAGCTTCTGGCCGGGCGCGGCTGGAGCCACAAGCGACGGCGTGACGATCACCACGAGATCGGTCTCTTTCTGCTGATATTCGGAACTCCGGAACAGCGAGCCAAGCACCGGCACCGAGCCTAGCCAGGGTACCTGGTCGATATTGCGCAAGCCCTCGCTTTGCAGCAGGCCCGCGATCGCGAAGCTCTGCCCATCGCGCAGCTCGATGGTCGTTTTTGCCTCGCGCTTCGTCAGTGCGGGTATCAGGAAGGTTCCCTGCCGAACCGCATTCGTATAGTCTAACTGGCTGACGGATGGCATCAGGCGCAAATTGATGATGCCGTTTGCAAGCACGGTGGGCATGAAGGTTAGCTGCACACCGAAGGGCTTATAGTCCACGGTGATGATGGGCGTTGTGCCCGCCGAGGTCTGCGCCACGGGTATTGGCACCTCTCCGCCAGCGAGGAAGCTCGCCGTATCGCCGGAGAGTGCAACCAAGTCCGGCTCCGCGAGGCGGCGGACAAGCCCTTTCGTTTCCAGCGCGGAAATCAGCAGATCGACATTCGCGCCTTTGCTGGCAAGGTTGGCCAGTCCCAAGGCAAAGGGGGCCCCGCTAAGTAGCCCGGCGCCCGAAATTGGGGGCGTGCTCGGGTTGGTGGCGGCATCAGTGATGCTACCTAACCCGATGATGGCCCCGCGCTTCCCGCTGCCCCTGGTCGCGAACCAAGTGAAGCCCAGATCGCGCTCCGCACTGCGGTTGGCCTCTACGAACCGCACCTTGAGCATCACCTGCTGGGCGCTCTCGATTTGGATCAAATTCACGAGTTGAAGCTCAGGCGCGGTGGCCTTGGCGATTTGGACGGCCTGCTCCGCATCCACCGCGTTCCTGGCATGCCCGCCCAGGATCAATTGCTCCTGGCTGCTGGAGACTGTGATCCCCTTGCTTTGGACGTTCGCCCGGATGCGCTCGGCGACGGCCCGCGTATCGACCGTCACTTCCACGTCGAGAATGCCGATGATGCGCTTGTTCTTGTCGAAAATGGAAACGTTCGTCGTTCCGACCTTTTTGCCTTGAACGTAGAGAACCCGGTCGGACACGGGCAGCACGTCGGCGATCTCGGGAGAGCCGACAATTGCCTGCGCGAACGGCACCGTTACCTCGAACGTGCGCGATTTATTGCGGATCACCCTCAGACGGTGCACCTCCCCGCCATGCTCTTCGACAGCGGGCTCGGCCCTGGCCTTATCCCTCAGACTTGCCGGCGCGGCCAGCATAGCGGCCGCGACCACGGTCAGTGCAATCTTCAGCGCAACCCTAAGCCCCCCGGCTTTGTGCAACTTCTGCGGCACCTGCGTCCTACCAGTCCTGATCGTTGATTGAAGCGGCTAGAAACGCGTTACTGCCCCACAGCGTGTCTTCCCCCTTAGCAAAGCGCATCTGAGTCGGTTAGCGTGTTTCGCAAGCAATCCACAACTCTTGCTTGTATCGCCGGCGCGCCGCCCGATACCACCGCCGCTTGCGTAGAAGACGGTACTCAACCTATTCCGTATACAGATTTCATGGGATGTTGCGGCCCAGCGACAGCTGGACCCCGCCGCCCATGATACAGAGTAACGCTCCGATCTAACGACGGTTGTTCGAATGACCTCTTGCACCCGGCGCTTGCTGGCAGCCGCAACGCTTTCCCTGGGTTTCTGCTCGTCGCAAGCCCTTGCGCAAACCGGCATCGCCTGCGCCCTCCTCGACGTTTCCAACAAGGCCGATTTCTGCTACGCCATGCTGGCGGCCCCCAGCGAGGCATCGTTCCTGGCCGAGAGCGCCGTGAAAACCCGGCTTGGGCTCATATCCACCATCCAGAATCAGATCGCGCTTTCCCAGTCCCATCGCGGCCCGTCGGGCGTCAACGCGTGGGCTAGCGGGAGCACCCTTTCGCTGTCCATGCGCAACTACCCCGGCCTGCCGGACGATCCCGATATCGCGCTCGCCGGCACGGCCGGCGCGGACTACACCCTGGCGCCGGGGCTGATCGCGGGCTTTGCCCTTTCCGGGGGCTCGCTCGACTCCTCGCTTGGCGCCTATGGCGGCTTCAAGGTGAACGAAACCACCGGGAGCCTTTACGCGGGCTGGCAGGAAGGGGCGCTTTGGGCTAACGCCATCGCCACCTACGGCCGGTTCGGCTTCGACATGACCCGCATCATTACCCTCGGCCAGCGGCAAGAGACGAATACCGGCTCGGCGGGCGGCGATAACTGGTCGGCCGCGCTCCAGGGAGGCTACGTCTTTACGAGCGATAAGATAACGCACGGTCCCGTCGCCGGCTTCGTCCATCAGAACGTCGGCATAGACGGCTTCAGGGAGACGGGTGGCCTCTCGGCCCTCGAATTCGGCGGCCAGGCGCGGCAGTCCACGGTTGGGCAGCTCGGCTACCTTGCCATTTACGAACTCGGCAAATACCAGCCCTACGTCGAGGCGCTCTGGAACCATGAATTCGCCAATACCGGCGGTGATGTTTCCGCCAAGTTGGTGAGTTTCAAGGCGTTCCCGGCCTTCAGCATGCCCGCGGTGCTTCTGGGCAAGGACTGGGGCGAGGCCAAGGCCGGCGTCAAGATCGACGTAGGCAGCGGCGTGAAGCTGGTGGTTGAGGGAAGCGCCGATTTCGGCCAGACTAGCACCACGCTCCTAGGCGGCCAGGTCGGGCTGAACGCCTCTTTCTAAGGCCTGCACCGGCGGCAGGGGTTGAACGGCGGGGATGTGGCGCCTTGAACGGAGGGAATCTCCCCTCACCCCAGCCCTCTCCCCATGGGAGAGGGAGTCCGGGCATGCCCGCTGAACGGGCGTCCCCCACATTCCCGCCAAGACCTTCCTTGCACGGAATCGCCTCGCGCGCTAAACGGGTCCGGCTTCGGGCGCCGCGGAGCCGGCGCTTTTTCCTTCACGGCAGCTTACTCAAACGATCGCGTGGTGCAGGCATGGAAACCTCGGATATCTCTGACCACCTGAAAGACGCCCACGAGCACGGAGCGGAGAAGTGGGTGGCCATTTACATCGCGCTGCTCGCCGTCCTGCTTTCGGTCTGCAGCATCGGCGGGGGTAACGCCGCCAAGGACTCAACCCGGACGAATATTCAGGCCTCCGATACCTGGGCCTTTTATCAAGCCAAGAACATGCGCCAGACGAGCTACAAGCTCGCCGCCGAGGCGCTGCAACTGCGGCTCACCGAGCCTGGCCTGCCCGAAGCCACGCGCAAGGCGATCGAGGAAAAACTCGCCGCTCATAACGCAGAGATCGCGCGCCTGGAGAGCGATCCGGCCAAGGGCGAGGGCAAGAAGGAGCTTGCCGCCAAGGCCAAGGAGTTGGAAGGCGTGCGCGACACCGCGCTGAACCGCGACCCCTATTTCGACTATGCCGGGGCGCTCCTCCAGATCGCCGTCGTGCTGGCCTCGGCCTCCATCGTGCTGGGGAACAGACTCCTGCTCGTAGGCAGCAAGCTCCTGGCGCTCCTGGGGTTCCTGCTGATGCTCAATGGCTTTACGCTCGCCGTGAACATTCCGTTCATCGCGTAGTTCCCAACCCGGCCGGCCTCGCCGCAGCCCAGCGCGCCCGGTCGCTTCCACGGCTTCGCCGCTACCCAGCGCACGGCAGCCGGAAGGCTGGACATGGCTGCCGCAAAATTGGCCGCACCGTCGTCCCGGCGGAGGCCGGGACCTCTATAAGATATTGTTTCAACATCAGAAATGGATCTCCGCTTTCGTGGGAATGACGGCTGGGGACCGTGACCGGCACCTTTCGCCCAACCGGGAGTCGTCTCAGAAAACGGAAAATGGAGCACATTAAGGCTTAGACATTGGGCCAAGGCGTGCTGTGCTCAGAGGAGTCGAAAGCCGATGCTCCAAAGATGGCCGGCGGCAATGCGACCAACAGCAGCCCCCTCGAATGCGCCGCTTCATCATCAAAGTGGCTGCGTAAGATGGCAATGCCAGCCGGGTTTGGCGCGCAAACGAACACCTTGACCGCGCGGAACTCCAACTTTTCAGAGAAATCGGATGAAACAAGTTGACGGGCATATGGACTTGTGTAACTGTGTTTGCAACACAGGATTACTCAGATTATGCCAACCAGCTCACGCTTTGCCGTTGCCGTTCATACGCTTGTTGCCATTGCAGTCATGGGTGGTCAGCCGGTGCGCTCCGAGGATATTGCCAATTCCGCCAACACTGCCGCGGCGGTAATCCGTAGGCTGCTATCGCTGCTGAATGAGGCGGGGCTGACGACATCGCAATTGGGGGCTGGTGGTGGTGCCCTACTTGCAAAGCCAAGTGAGAATATCCGGCTTCTGGACGTTTACGAGGCGGTGGAGGATACCGAAATTTTCACGCTGCACCGGACACCGCCTTGCGGGAATTGTCCAGTCGGGGCGAATATTCATGAAGCAATTCGACCGACCTTAGCAAGGGCGCGGTCTGCTTTTGAAAATGAGCTGTCTAACGTCACCATTGCCGACATTGCTGCCGAGGTAGCGCGTCTTGGTAAGTTTACGCTTCCGCTGGTGTGGTGAGATATATTTTTTCGTTAAATGTTGCTGTGTTGGCTACACTGTAACCGTAACACACCATGCCAGTGAATTGGCATGGTGCTGCCGTCAGCTCAAGGGGCGCTGACGTCTTGAATTTGTCCGCCCCGTTCATCTCAGGAGTAAGTAATGAAAATTGGTATCATCGGTTCTGGCGCCCTCGGCTCCAACGTCGCACGCGCGCTTGCCAACAAGGGCCTTCGGGCAACAATCGCCAACAAATCCGGGCCTGCGTCCATGGCGACGCTGCTCGCAGAATTGGGGCCTACAATCACGGCTGGTACGATCGAACAGGCTGCAAATGCGGATATCGTGCTCGTGGCCGTGCCTTGGGTCGCCCTCAAGACATTGCTCAGCGGCCTTCCCGCCTGGAATAATCGCATCGTGATCGACGGCACCAATCCGGTCATCTTCCTCGATCCCGATTCTCCGGACGCCAAAGACCCAAGCAACCCGCTGGCTGCCTACGGCATCAAGGCGATCAATCTCGGCGGCAAGTATTCGAGCGCTGTGTTCCGTGAACTTGTCCCAGGCGCACGATTGGTGAAGGCGTTCAACCATCTGGACGCCAGGGTGCTGCCGCAGCCAGAAGCCGCAGGGGGCCGGCGCACCCTGTTCTATTCGGGCGACGATGCTGCTGCGAAGTCCGAAGTCCGCAAACTACTTGAGACCACCGGATGTTTTCCTGTTGATCTTGGCCCCCTTGACGTTGGTGCCCCATTGATGGAGTTGCCCTTCGGCGCGCTGGCGATGAGCAACTTCATCAAGATCTAACAGTGGCAAACGCGGCCATCGTCGCCGGCGGTGATGGCCGCACCATTGGTAATCTGCCGAACTTACGAGTTCGGGTGAAGACGAAAGACTACCAGATTACTATTTTGCTGGATATTCTCGCGCTAGGCCCACTTCAACTGCCGTTCCCAGAATCATTGCATCTTCGTGAAGCAGGCGGATGGCGCGAGCGTGATCGGGCTAAGCCCCGGCGTAAAGAACCCGAAGGTATAGCTGGCACTCACCTGGACCCCGCAGGAAGCGGTGGAAACGCTGAATACCGACGATGAAACCGATGCGCCCCAAACTTCGGCGGCGGCGACAGCCTGGATGCTGGCGGTTGTCCCGCAAGCGCTGGTATTCACCGCCGCGCAGCGGCTGGCCGCCTCGACCCCGCGGTTAAGCCCGGCATAGATCCACATGAGCCGGCCCATGTCCATGATTCCGAGGAGGAAAAGCAGGAGCACCGGCAGGATGAGGGCGTATTCGAGAGTGGCTGTGCCCCTCTTGCCTTGAGCCCTCGGGCGGCTGCGCGGTCTCTTGGCCATGGCGCTAATTCTGCCTCAAAATCGATTGCGCCGAGAACGTGGACGGCAGCCCGAAACCCGTGGCGCCGATCAGCGACATGCGCGTGAACGAAACGCCGATCTTGACATACTGGCCTGCCGTGTTTCCGCTGGCGCAGGTGCTGCCGCAGGTGGCGGGCGTGATGCCGGTGGCGGTGGGGCAGCCGCAGTATTGCGTGGGCGTGGCGCTCATGCCGGACAGGCCGGTGGCATTCTGGGCGGCGCTCGTAATCCCTGATGAATCCCAGCCATTCTTGGCGGCGTAGGCGAGCCCGGCATCCGCCGCGTAAACCACCTGCATCGCCTGGTACATACTGAAGCCGATCTCGGCGATGGCAGTGAGGAGAACCACAAGCAATGGCACGGCGAGGCCGAACTCCAGCGCGGCCATGCCTGCCCGCGAGCGCCGGCGCCCCTTGCCCTGTCTGGATTTGCCTAGCTGCATCTCGCCAGCGCCTCCCGCCGCTACTCGACCAAAAGCGTTGAGCTGGCGCCGATGGTCTTCATGCCCGTACCTGTGCAGGTGCCGTCGAAAGGCAGGTTGTTGATGTAATCGTCGATGTGCCACGCGACTAGCTGCTGGCAACCCGTGATGGTGCCACCTCCCCCGTATTGGAGCGTCTGACTGGGCAGATAAATCGCACCTGTTGCGTTAAAAGTGGTGAAACCGGAAAGGTAGCTTGTGTTGGAGGATGGAGCGTTGCGGTCCCCGAAGAATAGAATTCCTGCTGTCTGACCGCTTGTGGGGGCACTCAAGGTCAGGTTGTTGCCATTCGTTATGGACAGAGTAGCGTAGCTGCTTACCCCGTCCGCCGTAGTAAGGACGATGGTGACGCCCGTTCCAATGAGGCTCGCCCCGCCAGCGATGTTAAACTGGCCCGATTTTACGTAATAAATACCCGAGTTCAAAAGGACGTTGGCGCCATTGGTTATCGTCAAGCCGTTGCAGTAGCGCCCTGGGTTCAGCGTCGTCTGGGTGGGCGTCCAACTCTGGCTAAAGCCGTCATAATCGCAACCCGCGCTGGACGGCATGGAAACGTTTGCGTAGGGGTCTGTAATGGCGGACTGACCTGTTTTCAGGCTTGTAACGTTCACGGTCGACCAGACGTTGTTGAGCCCCCCCACGATCGATACCTTTGGGGCGTTGAGGGTACCGCCCGATTGCAGCGTCAAGGCTGCCGATCCGGACGCATTGACGGCCATTCCGCACCCGGTCATGGTGACCACAACGCCGCCCCACAAGCCAACCCCGATTGCCGGTCCGCCCCACTGGCTCAGCCCAACGGGATCCAACTCCAGCATGCAGTAGCCGCCGTCGCCGCCCGATCCGGCGAGCGCCACGGCGCGGGCGCTCAGATTGTACAGGGAGACGCCCAGCACCCCCGCCAGTTTCAGCGTTTGCGGCTGGGTCACGATCACCTCGACGGCGCTCGAATTTGCGGTATAGCTACCGCTCTTGGGCGGGTTGTTGACCGTGACGGTCACATTTCCCGAGGCGTTGGTGAAGCCCAGCGCCGCCGCGATGCCATATGCTTCCGTGGAAATCGGGGATGGATAGCCCTGCGTCAGCGCCACCCCGGCGCCGAGCGCCGCGGAATCGGCCGCGGTCTGCATCTGCCGGTGCTTGTACATGAGGAAGGGAATTTCGGTGCCGAGCCCGGCCATCGCGATCAGGATGACCAGGAGGATGCCCATCTGGATCGCGACCGAGCCGCGCCTGCGGGACCTCGGCGTTCGCGAAAAACCGGCAATCCAGGGAAACATGCCTGTTAAGACCCGCTACAAACTTGAGCACAGTACGCCTCTAAGCTTATAGCCGGGCACTCTTAACGGTTGCCTTGGAATACCGCTGCAATTGCCGGCATCGCGTCTGTTCGCCCGCCTCATGAGGCTCGGTTGCCCCAAACGCAAAAAGGGCCGGGAAATCCCGGCCCTTTGTCAGATTGCGAATAACTTAGAAGGAGTATTTAAGCGTGCCAGCGAAGGCCGAGCTGCATTGGTAAACGCCAGGGCAGCCGCCCTTGATGTCTGTATCCCACCAGCGAGCATCGATAGAAATCGACTTGTAGGTCGCCGTCAAGCCCAGGTTCCCGTAGGTGTAATCCAAGTTCGAATCCCTCGCGAAGGAGATGTGCCCAATCGTGCCGCTGGCCGCAAATTCCACGTCCTGGATCTTTGCAATCGGCTTGGAGGCCGTTCCCTCGACGGTAATTGTCTGCCCAGACTGTCCGAAGTAGTCCGGCGACCAGAAGAAGGTGCCGCCCAGGGTCAAGTCCTTGAGAACGGTTACGCTCGCGCCGGCCTTGATCTCCTGATAGTCCGGATCGAAGGTGGTGCCAGGGATGGTCTTATTCCAAGCGTAGTTATAGGTGATCACTCCGATGTCCAGCGTTACATCGCCAACCTTCGGCTTAATGCCCGCATAAATGTCGAACTCGGCCCTCGCGTCGTGAACGGCGCCGTCTGGGAATTTGAAGTCGACGTTCGAAAGGAAGGTTCCGGCATAGAACCAGCCGTAGCCGATGTCCGCGCCGCCCTGGACCGCCGGATCGCGACGGGTCTGGGACTGGCCGCGGAAGATATAGTCGTTGGTGCCCTGAATGTAGCCGGTCGCGGTCCACGAATCGGCGGCCGCCGGTGCATCCTTCATGCTCACGCCAAGATCGGCTGCGAAAGCAGGAGCAGCTGTAATCAGAAGCGCGGCGCCAGCCAGCAGGCTCGCCCTCAATCCCCCAAGTGCCACGGTATCACTCCATCAAGTTATATATTGCCCGGAGGTGAATATCGCGCGGTTGCCGCTTGCCGGCAATGCCGCTGTGGCAGGGAAGCACATGGTGACGGGGTATTGTTGCCGATGTGCAGCATTGCGCAAAATTGCATCAGCCCTGACCGGGACTCGGCACGCTATTTGCCCAATTTTGCGGCAGGAAGCTTTGCGGAAACTTATGGAACGCAGCTTCGTACCAGCTTCCTGTGTCCATTATTACACCCGCCATCGGACCGCGCGCAGCTCAGCCCGCCTTCGGCTTCCGGGAAAATCGAATCAGCTCGACTTTCCCGGCCGTAACCACGCCGCCGTTCAGGAGCCGATCCAGTATATCCAGGAAAGCATTCACCTTTTCCGCGCTGTCGAGGATCTCGATGACAACCGGCAGATCCCTGGACGTTTGGAGGATCTTGCCTATGCGCAGGCCGCTCGCCCGGCCATGCCCGAATGCTGCGCCTGCACCACGATTTCCTCGTAGAGCGGGCGGCCCTTATATTTGTCTTCCTCGCCCAGAAATATACGCAATCGCAAGGCTGTCTCGATATGGCGCATGCTGCTTCTCCGCTGCCATGCCGGCAAGGGACGGCGCGGCGGCTGGAGAGTTGGCGCCAGTCCTTGAAAGAGGTTCGTAATGGGTGGACGCATTCTGGTTGTCGAGGACAATGCACTCCTAGCGATCGAGCTTGCGCAAGCCCTCGAAGGCGCGGGTTTCGACGTCGCGGGTCCAGCATTGACTGTAGCGCAATCCATGGCGCAAATCGAGAAAAGCGGCTGCGATGCCGCGGTGCTGGACATCAGCCTGCGCGGCGAGACCTCCGAGCCGGTCGCCAGGGAGCTGCGCGCCCGCGGCATCCCGTTCATAACCATGACCGGCTACGCGCGCACGCAGCAGCCCGCGGCTTTCGAGGGAGCGCCAACCTTCACCAAACCCGTCGCCATGGAGCAGGTCATCGGCGAGTTGCAACGCTGCCTGCGAGCGCGCGCAGGCTGATTTCGAATTATGCCTCCGCAGCGGCTTTCCCGCGAAAACGCTTAGGCGCTTCCGTAACGCCCGGCCGTGCCTTGAACCAAGCGAATCTCCCCTCATCCTTCTCCCCCTTGGAGAAGGGACGCCTGAATGGGACTCGGAGCGTGCAACACCGTCCCCTCTAAGAAGAAACTAGCAGCCTGAGGAGGAGCATCCGACGCTGCACAACCAGTTTCAGTCATGAGGGTCTGCCGGGCCGGCCGGTGTGGAACTCCCATGGGGAGGGACAGGGTGAGGGGAGATCCGCTCCGTTCAGGGCACCACCGAGCGCCCTCACGGAAGGATTTCCAGCACCTTTTCCGCCGGGCGGCACAGCCGGGCGCCCTTGTCCGTCACCACGATTGGGCGCTCGATAAGGACCGGATGCGCCACCATAAAACCGATCAGCTCGTCATCCGTCCACTTCGGGTCGTCAAGCCCAAGCTCCGCATAAGGCGTGCCCCTCTGCCTGAGCAGTTCGCGCGGCTTCATCCCCATCGCCGCAAGCAGCTCCTTGAGCCTCTCCCGGCTCGGCGGCGTCTTCAAATACTCGACGATCCCGGGCTCCCCTGCCTTTTCCCGGATCATGGCGAGCGTGTTCCGCGACGTTCCGCAGGCGGGATTGTGATAGATGGTTACGGTCAAGGCAGTCTCCGCAGTGTGCTTAAAGGTGCCCAGCCTGTATGACGATTGCGCGGTGCATCCGCAAACCAAACCGCCGTGAGCTTTTCCCGCATACCCAAAATTAACTTTTCCAGCGTCTCCGCCGGGCCGTTTGCAAAGGCCGGCGTGTGCTCTTGAATTTCGCAGTAATTTAGCAGAAATATCTTGAGTAAGCGTTAAGGGCCTATTTCACCAAATAGGTTATTGATATTGCGTAATATTCACGCCGCTAGCTATCGGCGACGGCTGCGGCGGCAGGCCACTGCCTTGATTAATTTCAAATATTCGTTTATATTTAAAGGGACTTTTGAGACGTAGAATTCAAGTAAAAATGCAAAAAAAACACCCCAAAAGCGGGAAAAATTTTATCGGCCATGCGCGTTTACCATAGCCGTGTTAACCATGATGGATGCATGGCTGGTTTAATACTTATTTAAGGGGAACATTTGCGCCCCGAAGTCTTTCCTCTGCGACAAGGACAGGATAAGGGGGAACTTCACGGGGTTGCCGGCCGGATCGCGGCGCGCCACCCTGCTGCTCACAGGGCGGCGCCCACGTGCCGCGCGGTACCGAAAGGGAATGCTCAGTACTCGCCGCGCGACGGAGCCGCTTCCAGGAAGCTCAGATAGGACGCCACCGCTTCGATCTCACCGGGCGTCATCAGCCCGACGATGCCAGGCATATGCGGGGAAACAACCGCGTAGCCTTCGGCCCATTGCTCAAGCCGCCGCTTCAGATAGTAATAGGACTGCCCGCCAAGGCGCGGGAATTTGCCGGTGCCTTGCGCTTCGGGGCCATGGCAGAACTGGCAGGCGGGAAGATTGTTCGACGGCTTCCCGTGCAGGAAGATGTCCTCGCCCTCTGCCGCATGCTCTTTGTTGCCGTCCTTGGCCGCCTCGGTTGGCATCCCCGAGAGATAGGCGCCAAGCTCGCAGTAGGAATCCGGCAGAACCTTCGCCGCGACGTGCGACATGAACTTCAGGGAGAACGGATTATTGCGGGACTTATCCCTGAACCGCTCTAACTGGTAGACGACATAATCCTGATGCTGGCCGGCCAGCCTGGGCGCGACCGCCTTTCCCTCCATGCCTGGGCCGTGGCAGAAAGCGCAATTGCGTACCACGTACTCCGCTGGATCCATCTGCCATTCCCCGCCCGGATGCTTCCGGCAGTTCCTGTGAGATTCCGCGCTAACCGCCGCCGCGAAGAACGGCGCAATCGCCAGGACCGCAATTGTCAACCTGAAGAACTTCATGATCTCGGC
>PMBZ01000097.1 GCA_003153975.1 Hyphomicrobiales bacterium | reverse complement strand
CGTCATCGCGAGGCGGCTTCAGCCGCAGTGGCGATCCGGAACGGCAAGGAAAGTCTTGTTCTGGATTGCTTCGCTTCGCTCGCAATGACGTCCGGCAGGCGGCAGCAGTAGTTGCGATGGCGGCGGCCTTGACTGTGCCGCTTGCCGCGAACGCGGAGTTCAAGGTCCGCTATCCCAACGTCGATGGAAACGAGGTGGAGATCGAGCACAACTACTCCGCCACCTTCGACAGCCGCGCGCAGAACAACGGCCGCCAAAGCTCGCCAACCGAGATCGGCATGGGCGTACTTCCATTCTGGTTCGTGGAACTGGAGGGCGAGTTTTCGAAGGAACCGGGCAACAAGTGGAGCTTCGACGCTACGACCTTCGAGAACTATTTCATGCTGACGGAGCCCGGCAAATACTGGCTGGATTTCTCCATTTTCGCTGAATACGCGGTGGCGGCGCGCGGTTCCGATCCCGATAGCGTAAAGATCGGCGGCCTGTTCCAGAAGCAGGACATGAAATGGCTGCACACGCTCAATCTCTATTGGGAGAAGGAGGCTGGCCCCAACGCCGCGGCGGCGGATGGCTTCCAATACGCCTGGCAGACGCGCTACCTGCTCGATCCGCTGTTCCAGCCCGGCATCGAAATCTATGGGCAAATCGACGATTTGAGCCACCCTGGCCGGTTCAACGAGCAGCAATTCCGCGCCGGTCCGATGTTCGCGGGCAGCTACGGCCTCGGGGAGATTCTGGGCAGGGGAAAGCTCAAATACGAGGCGGGATACCTCTTCGGCGCGACTACCGCGACGGAGCAGGGGGCGCTCAGAACGCGGCTGGAGGTTGAAATCCCATTTTGACGGAAGGCGGCCATACAGCCGGTGCGTAAGCCTTAATATCCCCAAGATCCTCCTTCCCAACAGAGGTGGACCGCCTTAAAAGCGAGTTCCATATTCCGCCCCAACCTTGGGGGCTTCGATATCGCCGTCGTCCAGCCTTGAGGAGTTTCCGGCCGTGAGTTTGAAAACCATCCGCAGTGGCGCGATTGTGCTCTCGCTGGCATTTTGCGCGCAATTCGCCCTGGCTGCCGGGCCTGTCGCCCGCGTGAACGGTTCCGACATCACCGAGGCCGAGATCGCCTTCGCGGAAGCCGAGGTCGGCGCCGAGATCGCAGGCCTTCCCACCGAGGCCCGCCGGCGCGTCCTGCTCGAATACCTGGTGGAAGCGCACCTGTTCGCCGAAGCCGCCCAGAAGAACCAGCTCGGCGCCGGCAAGGAGTTCGAGGAGCGCCTCGCCTATTACAAGCTGCGCGCGCTCCGGGACACGTTCTATGAAAAGCGGGTGCGCGACGCGGTCACGGAGGCGCAGGCCAAGGGGGCTTACGACGAGCAGATCGCCAAGATGGCGCCGGAGCCGGAGGTGCGCGCGCGCCATATCCTTGTGAAGTCCGAGGCGGAAGCCAAGGAGCTAATCAAGCAGATTAAGGCCGGAGGCGATTTCTTCGAGCTTGCCAAGAAGAACTCGACTGGGCCTAGCGCCGACTCGGGCGGCGATCTTGGCTATTTTGCGCGCGGCCAGATGGTGAAGCCGTTCGAGGATGCAGCCTTCGCGCTGAAGGCGGGTGAGATTTCAGGGCCGGTGCAGACGGAGTTCGGATGGCACGTCATCAAGGTAGAGGACAAGCGCAATCACCCGGTTCCCACCTTCGACGAGGTGAAGGATCAGCTCATGGCCTCGCTCGTCCAGAATCAACTCAAGACGGTGGTGCAGGGCCTGCGCGGCACGGCCAAGATCGAGATCGTCGATCCGGAGATGAAGAAGGCCATAGAGGAAGATGCCCGCGCGGCCGCCATGGATGCGCCGGCCGGGCAGAAGCAGCAATAATATTGGATTGGCTTGGGTAGAGCTTATAGCTGACGCGGAAGACCCCCTCACCCTGTCCCTCTCCCCAAGGGGAGAGGTGACGCCTGAATGGCCCTTTTCCTTCAATGAGAGGCCGCAGCCTGCTCCCTCTCCCCGTCCGCACCCGCTTGCGGGTGCGGCAGCGAAAGTGGCAAGCTCGCCGAGGCGAGCTTGCTGGGAGAGGGCTGGAGTGAGGGGGTCTTCGCAAAGCTCTCAAGCCAGCCGGCATAACATTAAGGAGCTTGGCCCCTCTCATGGCGAAGACTAGCAAGATTTCGCCGTTCGCGCCCGCGGCGCTAGCGGAATTGCCGCCTATTCCCGGCGTAAGGCTTGCCGTTGCCGAGGCAGGCATCAAATATTCGGGCCGCACCGACGTGCTCCTGACCCTGTTCCCGGAAGGCACCGAGGCCGGCGGCGTGCTGACCCGCTCCAAGACGGCATCCGCGCCGGTGGATTGGTGCCGCGCGCAGCTCCAGCATGGCGAGGCCCGGGCGCTGGTTGTGAATTCCGGCAACGCCAACGCTTTCACGGGCTGGCGCGGGCGCGAGGCGGTGCAGGCGACGGCGAAGTTCGCGGCGGACGCGGCGGAGTGCACACCGGAGCAGGTGTTCATTGCCTCGACCGGAGTTATCGGCGAGCCGCTCGAAGCATCGAAGTTCGAGGCCGTGATGGCGAAAATGGCGGCGGAAGCGGCGGAGAACCGCTGGACCGAGGCCGCGCGCGCGATCATGACCACGGATACGTTCCCCAAGCTCGCCACCCAGCGCGCGCATATCGGCGGCGTGCCGGTGACGATTAACGGCATCGCCAAGGGCTCGGGCATGATCGCCCCCGACATGGCAACCATGCTCTCTTTCATCGTAACCGATGCGCCCATAGAAGGACGTGCACTGACTAAGCTGTGCCGGCAGCACACCGTTCCAACCTTCAATTCCGTTACGGTCGACAGCGACACGTCGACCAGCGACACCCTTCTGATTTTCGCGACCGGCGGCGCCGCCGCGCGGGGAGCGCGCCGGATTCTGGACCCCGACGACCCCGATGCCGCAGCCTTCTCGGCCGCGCTGCTGCACCTGATGCACGACCTTTCCATGCAGGTTGTGAAGGACGGCGAGGGTATCTCCAAGCTGATGACCGTCCATGTCGAAGGCGCGGAAAGCGATGCCGCCGCCCGCAGGATCGGGCTTGCAATCGGCAACTCGCCGCTGGTCAAGACCGCGATCGCGGGCGAGGACGCCAATTGGGGCCGGATCGTCATGGCCGTCGGCAAATCCGGCGAGGCCGCCAACCGCGACCGGCTTTCGATCTGGTTCGGCGATATCCAGGTGGCGAGCGAAGGCCTCCGCCATCCCGATTACAGCGAGGCTGCGGCTTCCGAGTATATGAAGCGCGGCGAGATCGAGATCCGCGCCGATGTTGGCACCGGCGGAACCGGCCGCGCCACGGTTTGGGCCTCCGACCTGACCCACGAATATATCGCGATCAACGCGGACTACCGGAGCTGACCGCATTCGATGCAGACAGCCGGAGCCAATGTCCTCCTGGTCGCCGCGGCCGCCTTGGTCGATGCGGACAACCGCGTTCTCCTGGCGCGGAGGCCCGCGCATAAGGAGCATGGCGGCCTCTGGGAGTTCCCTGGCGGCAAGCTTAACTCGGGGGAGACGCCGGAAGCCGCGCTCATCCGGGAACTCAAGGAGGAGCTTGGCATCGAGGTTGCCGCCCGCTGCCTCGCGCCGCTGACCTTCGCCAGCCACTCGTACGAGACCTGCCACCTGCTCATGCCGCTTTATATCTGCCGCAACTGGCACGGCGAGCCGGAGCCGCTGGAAGGTCAGACGCTCGCTTGGGTGCGCAAGGATAAGCTGCGGGGCTATTCCATGCCGGCGGCCGACATCCCGCTCATCCCGATTTTGCAGGATTGGCTTTGAGCCGGCCGCCAGCGGGGGGCGATTGAACCGGGCCGCCGCCGGTATCCGAGGGCATCTCGAAATACCGCGTTCGGACGGCCCGTTCGGCGCGGCCGGCATCGGCGAGGCGCCGCCGGCCAAGAATGGGCAGCCCGCCGCTGAGCATGCTTGACGTAAGATGAAGGCTGGGGCGGGCTGTCGCGCCGATGGCCCGCTCTGGCGGCAAATGCGGAGGGAATCTCCCCTCACCCCCTGCCCTCTCCATCCGCATCCGCTTGCGGATGCGAACACTTCAGGGCCAGGGTGAGGGGAGATTCCCCTGGTACACTAGCGCGAGAAAAGCCAGCGGCAATCGCGCGGCTTCGCTTTCGAGGAGCGCGGTAAATGGACGGTCAGCGCGTCAAGGAATGGGAAAGCCGGTGCATTGAAGAGGAGCCGCCGGCTTGCACGGCGCGCTGCCCGCTGCGCGTCGATGTCCGGGGCATGCTGGAGAAAGCCAAGGCCGGCGATTTCGCCGGGGCATGCGCCCT
>PMBZ01000222.1 GCA_003153975.1 Hyphomicrobiales bacterium | reverse complement strand
GGTTGGGAAGATGCGGACATGGCACGCATTTACACCCGCAAGGCTGCACAGAAAAAATTGGCAGCGAGCGGCGCTGCAAAGGTCAGCCACGCCAGGATCATTGTCCCACCGCCTGCCCCGCCACTGAAAAATATGTGTCAGAACAATGACTTAAACGATCGATGGCGATCCCGGAGGGGCTCGAACNNTGCTCTATCCTGTTGAGCTACGGGACCGGCGCAAGTACCCTACCCTTCGCCGCGTCTCATGTAAATCGCGGCGATGACGTGCCGGCGCTGACGAGGATGGCGCGGTAATAGAGTGCGGGGATGGCGGTTAGCGCGGCGCGTGCCAACTCCACGAGCATGATGCTGGTCACGGGCGCGCGCAGCGCCGCGATAAGGGGCCACGCCGCCAGCGCGAGCACCGCAAGCAGGCTTGCCCAGGAGAGGGCTACCGCATTCCGGTGCCAGGCGAAGTGCGCGACCGTCCGCGGCCAGCTCTCTGGCAGCTTCCAGGCAATCGCCGTCATCAGCGGTGCCGAAAGGAGCCACACCAGCCCCACCACATACAAGCGGTCGGATAGACTGTCGTAATAGCTATCGCGGAAGCAGCCGATTTGCAGTTCGGGTTTGAAGGCGAGGCTACGCCAAGTGAGATAGGCGCGAAGCTGCGGCGCCCAAACCTCGACGGCGGACTGGGCAAGCCAGAACGCATTGCCCCATGCCAAAAAAGCGGTGCGGGATAGCGCCTGGATGGCCATCATAGCCCCGGAGCCGGCCGTTGGCGCCGATGGCCGGAGAGAAGCGCGCGGATCAGGGCCGTCAGCTCCGCGTAATGCTGCATGACAGCATCGGCGCCAAGCTCGCCGGCAGGTACCGCCGCATAGCCGAATGCAACCGCGATGACTGGGATGCCCGCCCCCTTCGCCGCGGCAACGTCGACCTCGCTGTCACCCACCATGATGGCGGCCGGAAGCTTCCCGCCCGCGAGCCGGACAACCTCTGTGATGTGGCGGGGGTCCGGCTTCTGGAAGGGGAAGGTATCGCCGCACGCTATCGCATCGAACAGCGAGCCGATGCCAAGCCCGGAGAGCAGTTTCAGCGTCAGCCGCTCACGCTTGTTCGTGCAAAGGGCAAGCCTGACACCCGCCTCGCGCAAATTCCCCGCGGCTTCGCTAAACCCAGGAAAAAGCTGCGTCCTTGCCGCGATGTTTTCCTCGTAATGCGCCACCAGCCGCGCGCTCAGGCGGCTCAACTGCTCCGCATCCGTCTTTTGGCCGAGAGAAGTAATCGCGGATTGAAGCATCGCCTTGGCGCCGTATCCCACACCCTTCTTGATCGCCCCAGCCGATGCCGGACCCAGCCCCTCGGCGGCCAGAGCGGCATTGGCAGCCTCGATCAAATCGCCCGCCGTATCGGCGACAGTGCCATCGAGGTCGAAGACGGCGGTGATGTTTACCATGGACAGTTCAGAGCGGTTCAGCGTGCTCTCCAGGACTTAAAACTCAGCCCCCGGAATAATGCAACCGTTGCGTGTAGAATACCTCGTCATTCGCATTCAGAGGGGCGCTACCAGCATGGTGGCTTAGCGGGACAGCTTCCCCAATAACCACAGTTTTGTGCATATTACCCGCCCATTGTTAAATTTCTGTGAGAATATTGCCACAGACATCCACAGGCGCCTGCCACGGCCTGGAACGGCCCCCCAACGGCTATGTGGTTGATGGACAAGCACTCTCCAAACCAGGAACCGTTCGGGAACGCATTGTGACCCGTTCGTGGCCCCCCGTCCGCCTGAAAGGCAGCCCATCAAATTGAACAAAATCTTCTGCCGCCGGTTGCAGGTTTATTAAGCTTCGTCTATTACAACCATAAGACGCATCTGCGTGAGGTTCTCAATCGCAAATAGTCCCAGCTTACGCCACGCCGGGGTACCAACCATGAATACACGCCGTAGCCAAATCTATTTGGCTCATAGCTGCCAGCCCGAGGATTCGCAACAACCTCTGAACGACGATGCCGACGAGGGATTGGAGCCAGAAGACGCCGCCGAATATATTTCGGCGTTGCTGAGTTCGCTTCGCGCCATTGCGGTCAAGGCTCAGCTCCGTATGCTTTCCGATCTCCTGTATGTTGCCGAGGAAGAAGCCAAACTTCATTGCCGCGCCTAAGTGCATTTTTCGCCAAGGCGTTACGGCCGCAAGGCGACGTGACGCAACCCCCTCCGCTCGATCCGCCCCGATAAATCGAGCGATAGAAGCGCGGCGCTGACAAGCCGCGCTTCCAGGCCGCTGAGCCGGCAGAGTTCGTCAACATCGATTGGCGACAGGCTGAGCAACTTTAGGAGCCCTTCCGACGCCTCGCCAACAAAGTCCAGGCTCTCCTGCTTGTCTTCGCTTGTTTGGGGTGTGCTTGCCGCTTCCGTGGGCGCTTTCAAGGCCTGCGCACAGGTTGGGCTAGGAGGAATCGACGCAGCAAAGCCGCTGAGTTGCGGTTGCAAAGCCGCTGTGATGTCGTCCACGGAGGTGGTGAGGATCGCGCCTTCCTTGATGAGCCGGTTAGTGCCTGCGGCGCGCGGGTCGAGCGGATGGCCCGGCACGGCAAACACCTCCCGGTTTTGCTCACCCGCGAGCCGTGCCGTGATCAGCGAGCCCGACCGCTCCGCCGCCTCCACAACCAGCACGCCCAGGCTGCAGCCGGACACGATGCGATTGCGCCGGGGGAAATCCTGCGCCCGCGCCACAAAGCCCGGCGGGCATTCGCTGATCAGCATTCCGCTCTGCGCGATTTCGGTGGCAAGGCCTGTGTGCTCAGGTGGATAAATCCGGTCCAGGCCCCCCGGAAGCACCGCGCAGGTGGCGAAGGGCAGCCCAGCCCGGTGTGCTGCCGCATCTATGCCACGCGCCAAACCCGATACGGCAAGAAAGCCACGCCGGCCGAGCGCCGCGCCGATATCGGCGGCGAATTTCAGCCCCGCGGCGCTGGCCTGCCGTGACCCCACAATGGCAAGCGGCGGGCGGCTCCAGATGGCGGCATCGCCCTTGACATAGAGCAGCGGCGGCGGCACCTCCACACGTGCCAAGAGCGGCGGATAATCGGGCTCTCCCGCCGCAACCAGCCTCATGCCGCCGGCGCGGGCTTTCTCAAGCTCCGCATCGATCACGGCTTCGCTGGCAATGCTGCGCACCGAAATGCGGCTGCCGTGCCTCGCAAATTCCGGCAGGGCTTCGAGCGCCGCCTCCGCCGAGCCAAAATGCGACAGAAGCTCCCAGAACGTAACGCCGCCGATATGCGGCGTGCGGATCAAGCGTAGCCAGGCGCGTTTGGTCTTTTCGCTAAATGGGGACGGGGAAGCCTTGGGCTTCGTGGATTTCGGTCTTGCTCGCATCGCCTAAAACGAATTTACTTAACAAACTATGCCGCAACCAGGGTTGCAAAAAACAAAGCTACCCGCTTTTGCCTTGAAAAGATATCTTACTTTCTGTTCCTGCGATCAGATTCCGGATGTTCTGATGATGGCGCGCGATCAGGAGCAGGGAGAAGGCTGCCACAACGGCGGCAAGCGTGGTTAGGCCGAAAGCCAGCAGGAAGGCTGGCGTAAGCGCCGCCGCGGTCAGCGCCGCCGCGGAGGAGTAGCGGGTCAAAAGCGCGGTACCAAGCCAAGTGACGCAAAAGAAGACTCCCGCAGGCCAATAGAGCGCCGTCACAACGCCTATATAGGTGGCCACCCCCTTGCCGCCCCGGAAGCTTAGCCAAACGGGGAAAAGATGGCCAAGAAAAGCGCCTGCCGCCGCGAAAAGCGCGGGTTCCATTCCCGAATGGAGGCGGAACAGGAGGACGGGAGCGAAACCCTTCAACGCGTCGAAAAGCAGGGTCGCGAACGCCAAGCCTTTCCGGCCGGTCCGGAGCACGTTGGTCGCCCCGATATTGCCTGAGCCGACTTTACGGATGTCGCCCGCGCCGCCAAGCCGCGTTACAATCAGGCCGAACGGGATCGAACCCAGCGCATAGCCCAAAATTAGAGGAACCCAAGTCTCAAGGCCAATCAATGCCGTTGCCTCCCCGCCGTTGCCCATGCAGCTAACAAGGAAGGCTGCCGCGGTCAAACATTACCGGAGCGATCCCGCCGCGCATGGCCGCCGGCCTCAACCGGGAAGCGGGGGCCAGCGCAACGTTCCGCGTCTCAGGCCTTCTTGGCCAACTCCATCCGTTCGAGCAGGTCTCTCATCCTCGCGGTCAAGCCCAGAAGCTCGCCGTGCATCACCCGGAAGGCCTCCATCAGCAGGGCGCGCTCCTTGGGATCGGTGGCAGGGCGCCGGCTTTCCCAATATTGGAGCGTGCCTCGCAGCATATCGAGTTCGTCGAGGCTATCCTGGATGTTTGTGCGAAGCGCCTCGATGGCGCTCACGCTCTCGCTGGGCTGGTCGCCTTCATATTCGACGCCATTGTGAACGGTGGGCTTTCCGCTTACCCGGACGGAAGCCTGCCCCTTGCTACGCATAAGACAATGCCCTCTCAAGCGTGCCATGATTAAGTAAATGCCGCATGCTCATCCTTACACATTTCATTTACGAACTGCTTAACCGCCCGCTTGCCCCTCTTGCAAGTAAACAGTTGAGCGCCCGCTTGCAAAGTTTGGCGCGGTCATGCACAAACAGGAGATCGCGCTTTGAACCTGGTGCACGGTCCGGGTTCGCGCTCATTAATTTCAGCCCCGGAAAGACGACGCGGAAGGCAACCCATGGCAGGGCATTCGCAATTTAAAAACATCATGTACCGCAAGGGCGCGCAGGACAAGAAGCGCTCGAAAATGTTCTCGAAGCTGGCGCGCGAAATCACCGCCGCCGCGAAAATCGGCATTCCGGACATCGCCATGAACCCGAGGCTGCGCTCCGCGGTGCTGGCCGCGCGCGCCCAGAACATGCCGAAGGATAATATCGAGCGCGCCATCAAGAAGAGCCAGGAGGCCGGTGGCGCGGATTACGTGGAGGTGCGCTACGAGGGCTTCGGACCGGGTGGCGTGGGCGTAATCGTCGAGGCGCTGACCGACAACCGCAACCGCACCGCTGGCGAGGTCCGCTCCATATTCACCAAGTATGGCGGTAACTTGGGTGAAACTGGCGCTGTCTCCTTCGGCTTCAAGCGTGTGGGCGAGATCGAGTATCCGCTACCTGCCGGCAGCGCCGAGGCCATGCTTGAGGTGGCCATCGAGGCGGGCGCCGACGATTGCGAGACCGACAGCGAAGCGCATTGGCTGACGGCCAGCGTGGAGGCCTATCACGAGGTTGCGGCAGCACTTGAAGCTAAGCTTGGGCCGGCGAAATCGGCTTCCATCGTGTGGCAACCGCAGAACACCGTCGATGTCGACGAGGAAAAGGGCGAGAAGATCTTGAAGCTCATCGACGCACTCGAAGACTCGGATGACGTGCAGGCGGTCTACGCCAACTTTGAGATGAGCGGCGAGGTCATGGAGAAGCTCAGCGCCTGAACGGAGCTCCCCAGTTAGGGCTCGACGCGCAATAAGCGCGTTAGATGGCGCAGGATTTTTGTTCGTTCGTCAAGCGCGGAAAGGGGCGCATACCGGGTATGTAACCCTTTCCGCAACGCCGCAGACGGGCAAAAAGGCAAGCAAGATGGCGCGCTTATTTCGCGTCTATCCCTTAATTCCTCAACCGTATCAGTAGGTTGAGGATGGCTGGGGCACGGTCTGCGACTGGTCCTGGGCGCTGTAGGATGCCTGCAGGATGAAGGCGTCGACCTTCGCGCATGTATCCGGCTTGAGCACGACGGTGGTTGGTATCTGGATGCTCTTGAACGCGGATTCGATCTTGGTGGCTCCCCAGCCATTGTTGTTGGTCACGGTGTCGTAGACCGGCTTGAGGTCTTTCACGATGCAGGTTCCGCGTGTATAGGTGCCAGTCAAACCCACGGCCCGCTTCGCGGAGCCCTTGAGGCCCGGAATCGTGCCCTCAAGCCAGCCGCTTGTGGAAAGCCCGTAGGTTTTCGGGTCGGTCTCGCTCGCGTAGAACGATTCAATCTCGAAATTGCAGGAGAAAGCCCGGCAGTAGATGCCACTCTTGATGTTATCGATCTGATCCTGGAAGGCCCCCTTGACAAACTCCTTGAGGTCCATGGGACCAGCCGCCATGCTCAAGCCCGTGCACAGGGCGCTCAAGGCAGCAACGATTGCCAGACGGAAAAAGAAGGTCATCAGCCCAATCCGGTGTTTCCAGTCAGCGCATCTTACAGATATTCGCTTCAATAACAATCTTACTAAATCGTGCAAGCGTAAACTTCCCCCATCCGCCGCAAAAATCCCGGAATTTGCGGTTCCCCCAACGCTCTTGAGGAAAGGCATCATGCGCGTAGACGCTATCCCAATCGGCATAAACCCGCCCTTCGACATCAACGTGATTGTCGAGGTGCCCATCGGCGGCGAGCCGATCAAATACGAACTCGACAAGTCCTCGGGCACGATGTTCGTGGACCGCATGCTGTACACGGCGATGCATTATCCTGGCAACTACGGCTTCGTTCCGCACACGCTGTCGGACGATGGCGATCCGATTGACGTGCTCATCGCCAATTCGCGGCCCATCGTGCCGGGTGCTGTTTGCAACTGCAGGCCGATTGGCGTTTTGTTCATGAGGGACGAGGCTGGCGGCGACGAGAAGATCATCGCCGTCCCCTCGGACAAGATCTCGCCCATCTACAGGAAGATACAAAACTATTCCGACCTGCCGGAAATGATGCTCGCAAAGATTGCACATTTTTACGAGCACTACAAAGACCTTGAAGGCGGCAAATGGGTGAAGATCGAACGCTGGGCAGGGGAGGCGGAGGCGCGCGCGATGATCGAGCGCGCAATCGAGGCCGCGCGGAAAACGCCATAATGCCACCAGCCTTTCGCCAAGAACGTGATCACAAACAGAGCTTGCAGAGTCCGCCAACTCTGCTAGCGTCCGGCCCAAGTGCGCGCGCCCGTATCTGTGCGCCAAGCCTTTGGTTCAGGACGAATTCGAGTTTAAACCGCAATCAGGAGGGATAGTCATGGCAGGTCCAGCAAACCGGGCACAGCCCGAGGAATGGTTAAGCATTATTTTGGCGCTCTCTGTAACAGTCATAGCCCCCGTCTTTATATCCTTCGTGCATAACTGGGAGCCAGAGCACAAAATCTTTTGGACTGCGCCCCTTTGGGTTGGACTGTTCTATCTGATCTTCCAAATGGCTTTCCTGTTGCAGTCGGCGAGCCAGGTTCGCGCCCTGGGCGTGCTCGATTCCGTGGTGGCGATTTTCCCATTTGTCGTGGGGCTTGTGCTACTCGCGCTCAACATCGTCGATCACCAGAGGTTCCCTCTCTCAAGTTACCAGCTGAACGTACTGGCGGTCTTGATCATCGTAGGCGCCTCCGAGTTCCTGCTCACGATCTGGATCCGCTTCGTGGTCAACCGCCGCACCATCGGCATGTCGGACGGCAACTAGAAGTACAGCCCGCCGGAAGTTCGCA
>PMBZ01000267.1 GCA_003153975.1 Hyphomicrobiales bacterium | reverse complement strand
AAACCTACGCACAAGTTGAACAGAGCTATCGGATTTAACCTCCGGAAGATCTTGCGAAAGATCTTTTTGTGGCTGCTTGCCAGGTGGCTCAGGTGGCCGGGCCTCATCCGCCCTACTCTCCTCCAGCCTGCGGGTTGGGTTTTTTAGGGCCGACTAGCTGGTCTTCAGCAAGAGTTGCTTTGAACGGAGGGAATCACCCCTCGTCCTGTCCTTCTCCCCGCAAACTCGCCTTGGCGAGTTCGCATCTTGGTGTGTCCGCATCCGGCAAGCGGATGCGGATGGAGAAGGGACCCTCGAACTACCCGCGGCGAACATTCCGACGTTCCCTCTCCCATCCATATCCGCTTGCGGATATGGACACTCTTGAGTAGCAAGCTCGCCAAGGCGAGCTTGCGCGGGAGAGGGACAGGGTGAGGGGTGGAACGCTTAATTCATGGCGGATTGCCTGCAACCCTTCAGGCCCGGCCGTCGAGGGGAACCGCATTGGCGACGCCTAGCGCGCCGACGGCGGCATTCACGATGCCGCTCGCGTTCAGGCCGGCCGCCTCGTACAGCGCTTCCTGCTTGCCGTGATCCAGGAATGTATCCGGAAGCACTAGAGGCCGGACCTTGAGCCCCTGATCCAGCAACCCTTCGCGGGCCAGGAACTCCAGCACATGGCTTCCAAAGCCGCCGGAGGAGCCTTCCTCCACGGTCACGAGAACCGCGTGATGCCGGGCCAGTTGGCGGATCAATTCGCGGTCCAAGGGCTTGGCGAAGCGCGCATCGGCCACGGTGGTGGACAGGCCCATGGCGGCCAGCTTGTCCGCGGCCTTCAGACTTTCCTGCAAGCGCGTGCCGAGCGAGAGGATTGCCACCGCCGAGCCCTCGCGGACGATCCGGCCCTTCCCGATCTCAAGCGGCATTCCTTCCGCCGGCATCTCGGCGCCATAGCCGTCGCCGCGCGGATAACGGATCGCGCTGGGCCTGTCGTCGATAGCCGCGGCGGTTGCGACCATGTTCTTCAGCTCCGCCTCATCGGAGGGGGCCATGATGACGAAATCGGGCAGGCAGGAGAGAAAGGCAAGATCGAACGTGCCGGCATGCGTCCCGCCGTCCGCGCCCACGAGCCCCGCGCGGTCGAGCACGAAACGGACCGGCAGGTGCTGCACGGCTACGTCGTGCACGAGCTGATCGTAGCCGCGCTGCAGGAATGTCGAGTAGATCGCGCAGAAAGGTTTGATGCCCTCGGTCGCAAGACCGGCCGCGAACGTGACGGCATGCTGCTCGGCGATGCCCACGTCGAAATAGCGCTCGGGGAACTCCCCGGCGAAAGCATCGAGACCTGTCCCCGAAGGCATGGCCGCCGTGATGGCTACCACCCTATCGTCCTTGCGCGCCTGCTCCACAAGGGCTTCGCCGAACACCTTGGTGAAGCTTGGATGCGGCGACTTGGACTTATCCTGGGCGCCGGTGATGACGTTGAACTTGGTAACGCCGTGATACTTATCCGCCGAATTCTCGGCGGGTGCGTAGCCCTTGCCCTTCTGCGTCACGCAATGAATGAGCACCGCGCCCGCATCCGCGTCGCGAACATTGGTCAGCACCGGCAGGAGGTGATCGAAATCGTGGCCGTCGATCGGGCCGACATAGTAGAGGCCCAACTCCTCGAACAGCGTGCCCCCCGTGAACAGGTGCCGGGTGAACTCCTCGGCGCGGGCAGCACTTCTTTCCAGGAAGTTCGGAAGGCTATGGGCGATCTGCTTGCCGATATCGCGCACCTTGAGGAAGGTCGACGAGGACGTGGTGCGGGCAAGATAGGCGGACAGCGCGCCAACAGGCGGCGCGATCGACATGTCGTTGTCGTTCAGAATGATGATCAGGCGCTTGTCCATCGCGCCCGCGTTGTTCATCGCCTCGTAGGCCATGCCGGCGCTCATCGAGCCGTCGCCGATCACCGCGATGACGTTACGGCTGTCCTCGCCCTTGAGGCTGCTCGCCACCGCCATGCCAAGCCCAGCGGAAATCGAGGTCGAGGAGTGGCCCGCGCCGAACGGATCGTATTCGCTTTCGGAGCGCTTGGTGAAGCCAGAGAGGCCGTCTGGCTGGCGCAAGGTGCGGATGCGGTCGCGCCGGCCGGTGAGGATTTTATGTGGATAAGCCTGATGGCCCACGTCCCAGATCAGGCGGTCGTGCGGGGTGTTAAACAAATAGTGAATGGCCACCGTCAGCTCGACGACGCCCAGCCCCGCGCCCAAATGGCCGCCAGTTACCGATACCGCGTCGATAAGCTCCGTGCGCAGCTCATCGGCAAGCTGAGGAAGCTGATCGGGAGCGAGCTTGCGAAGATCGTCTGGGGTCTTAACGGTATCGAGGAGCGGGGTACGGTTGCTAATGGTCACGTCAACTCTTTCCTTCGGTATTCCCGATCACCAGCCTATGTGCCCTGCCTTCCAGAACACTGAATATTTTGCGGCAAATGGGGTTTATCAACTTGCACGGGCAAGCAGCAACACTGCAAGAAAAATTGCAAACGGACCTTTTCGCCCCCAGTGGTCCGAGCATCCCAGCAATCATTCCTCAAATAGTGGCAAAAGTTGGCGCGAGGCACGCCCGAAAAGCGGCTTTGCCTTCCCACGCCGGAGCGCTTGCCTAGTGCTTACGCAGCGTGTCGATTGGAATGGATTAAGCCTGGGGGGCGTTATTTGTCCCTGGATCGAGCGGGGCAGTGCCTTGGGGCACCCCTTGCGCGCCCAGCGTAATGCGCTCGACTTTCGCCTCCGCGCGCTTCAAGAGCTGATCGCAGTGCACGCGCAGCGCCTCGCCACGCTCGTAAATTTCGATGGATTGCTCCAGATCCACGTCGCCCCGCTCAAGCCGGGTCACGATCTGTTCGAGTTCCTTCAAGGCGGCCTCGAAGCTCATGCCCTTGATGTCCGCGAAGGAACCGCGCACCTGCTTGGGTGCTGGCTGCTCCTTGACTGGGTTGTTCTGCATGACAGGTCCCTAAGATGCCTCTAATAACGCCTGAACGTGCACCCCCACCGAACGGCTCAGCGCGGTCAGGTCGTATCCCCCTTCCAGCAGGGAAACAAGACGTCCGCCGCAGCGTTCCCGCGCCACATCTATCAACTTCCGGGTAACCCAGTTGTAGTCCTCTTCGACGAGGTTGATGTTGGCGAGCGGGTCGGAGCGATGCGCATCGAACCCAGCGGAGACGACGATCAAGTCGGGGGCGTGCCGCCGCAAGGCCGGGAGAATGACTGATTCGAAAGCCTCGCGAAACTGCTCGCCGCCATCGCCCGCTCTTAGCGGCGCGTTGACGATATTCCCCTTCTCGCCGCGCTCGGCGATGCTGCCGGAGCCGGGGAAGAGCGGCATCTGATGGGTCGAGGCGTAGAAGCAGTCCGGGCGCGCCCAGAACATGGACTGCGTGCCGTTGCCGTGATGCACGTCGAAATCGACGACGGCGACGCGCTCCGCGCCATGGGCCGCCTGCGCGTGAAGGGCGGCGATGGCGGCGTTATTGAACAGGCAGAAACCGCAGGCCTTGCCGGCTTCGGCGTGATGGCCGGGTGGCCGCACCAGGCAAAAGGCGTTCGCGGCCAGCCCCTGCATCACCTCGTCCACGGCCTGGATGCCCGCGCCCGCCGAGCGCAGCGCCGCCTCCCAGCTTTTCGGCGACATGATGGTGTCGCCGTCGTCGAGCGGGATCAGTTCCCGCGTGGGCTGGGCACGCTCCACAAAATCGAAATAGGGGCGGTCGTGCACCCGCACGATTTGCTCGCGTGTCGCGCGCGGCGCTTCGACCCGGTGGAGATTTTGAAAGGTCTCGCCCGACAGTACCCTGTCGATGGCCCTGACGCGGTCCGCGCGCTCCGGGTGCCATTCGCCGGTGTCGTGTTCCAGGAAGGAATCGTGGGTGATGTAGAGCGTCGACATCGATTTCCTCAACCGGCCGGCTTGGCTACCAGCGCTTTCAGGGAGACCGGCGGCTTGCTGTCCTCCGGCACGAAGAAATCAGGAGCTAAATCCTCACTTGGGTCTATACGATAATGGTCGAAGTCCCGCTTGCCGTTCTCCCAGAGCAGTGTGTCGTCGATGCAGAAGTTTCCGGTGAATTCGCGGGAAGGCTTGGTGAGGATGACGTGCGCCGCATCGGCCAGGATGTCCGCTTTGCGGCTGGCGCGCATGAGTTTGCCGCCACCGGGGAGGTTTGCTATGGCTACTGTCGCGATGGCGGTGCGCGGCCAGAGCGCGTTCACCGCGATACCGTGTGGCCTAAGCTCGGCCGCCATGCCAAGAACGCACAGGCTCATATTGTACTTGGCGATGGCGTAGGCGAGGTTCGGTGCGAACCATTCCGGGTTCAGGTCCAGCGGCGGCGAAAGCATCAGGATGTGCGGATTTGCCGCTTTCATCAGATGCGGAATGCACAGCTTCGAGGTGAGGAAAGTGCCGCGGCCGTTGATCTGGTGCATCAGGTCGTAGCGCTTCATGTCCGTCTGCACCGTGGGCGTCAGGCTGATCGCGCTCGCATTGTTGATGCAGATGTCGATGCCGCCGAACTTCTCGACGGTCAGCTCGACGGCCGCCCGCACCTGATCCTCATGGCGGATATCGCAAATGAGGGGCAGCGCCTTTCCGCCGGCCTGCTCGATCTCGGCGGCGGCGGTGTGGATCGTGCCCGGCAGCTTCGGGTGCGGATCGGCGGTCTTGGCCGCGATGGCGATGTTGGCACCGTCCTTCGCCGCGCGCAGCGCGATCGCCAAGCCGATGCCCCGGCTCCCGCCCGTGATGAAGAGCGTCTTCTTGTGCAGCGTTTCCATTCCCTGTCTTCCTTTTTTGGGAAGGCCCCCTCACCCCAGCCCTCTCCCGCAAGGGGAGAGGGAGTCCCGGCGTGCCCGTTGAGAGGGCGTTCCCCTGTCCCCTCGCGGGAGAGGGGACAGGGGTGAGGGGGCCTTCTCTATTGTATCTTCGGCGTCTTCTGTAAGAACGCCTCGAACGCGGCCATGGCCTCCTTCGACTTGAGGCGCTCCAGGAATAGAGCGCCTTCCTGCTCCATGCGGGCCTTGACGGGCGCCGGCTCGCCCTTGAGAAGCCGCCGCGCAAGCTTCACGGCCTCGCGCGGCTTGGCCGCCAGCGCCTCCGCCGCCGTCATCGCCGCACTTTCAAGCGCTTCCGGCGGCACGACATGATTGACGAAGCCCGCCTCCCTGGCCCGGTCCGCCGTGAACGGCTCGCCCATGACCAGAAGCTCGAAGGCGCGGCTGTGGCCCATGACCCTTGGCCCGAGCAGGCTGGAGGCCGCTTCCGGCACCAGCCCGAGGTTCACGAACGGCGTCTGGAACACCGCGCGCGGGCTTGCGAACACCAAGTCGCAGTGCAGCATCAAGGTCGTGCCGATGCCAACGGCTGGGCCATCCACCGCCGCTATGAGCGGCTTTTCGCGCTCCGCCAGCGCCTGGATGAAGGTGAAACCGTGCATCGCACCCCCGCCGCCTTGGCCGGCTGCGAGAAAGTCGAGCAAATCGTTGCCCGCGCAGAAGATGCCCGGCAGGCCGAGGAAGACCGTAACGGCGATGTCCGCCGCGGCGTCGCTGGCCTTGAGCGCATCCGCCAGCGCCTTGTACATCTCGCCGGTCAGCGCGTTCTTCTTGTCCGGCCGGTTGAGCCTGAGCGTTTGGACGGTGCCCTGAACCGCGATCTCAACATGTGCGCTCATGCTTAGTGTGCTCCCAGGATCGCGTCAGCCTGCATCACGGTCTCGTGGGCGTGGCTGACCGCGTGCTTGAGCCCTTCCGTCTCGCACATGAGGTTTTCGGCGAAGTGCCGGGCCTCAAGCGCACGCGCGCCCGCATTCGCGCCATCCGCCCCGCGCGCTGCCGCAAGCGCGCCCTTCGCGAGCAGGACGCCGCCCGCCGCAAGGCCGAACAGCCGGCCGAACGGCGTGGCGCCGGAAAGGGCGGCGGACTTGTTCCCGGCGAGTTGGCGCTGAAGCCAAGCGGCGGTCTCCTCCAGCGCCGCGACGCTCGCCTCCATGCGCTCACCCATGTGCCCGAAGGCCGGCTCGTTCGACGCCTTCACCTCGCGCACCGTCTCCTTGAGGCCGGCGATGAACGCCCGCACGGTCTCGCCGCCGTTGGCGGTTAGCTTGCGCGTGACAAGGTCGATGGCCTGAATGCCGTTCGTGCCTTCGTAGATGGGGGCGATGCGCGCGTCGCGATAATGCTGCGCCGCGCCCGTTTCCTCGATGANNCCCATGCCGCCATGCACCTGGATGCCATCCGAGGCCACCTCCACGCCCATGTCGGTCGAGAACGCCTTGGCGATGGGCGTCAAGAGCGCGGCTTCGGCATGCGCGCGCCTGCGCTCGGCCGCGTCCGGCGCATGGTGTGCCAAGTCCATCGCCACCGCCGTGGTGTAGCAGATCGCGCGCGCCGCCTGGGTCTTCACCTTCATGTTCATGAGCATGCGCTTCACGTCCGGATGCTCGAAAATCGCCACCGAGGCATCCGGCGCGCCGCCCTCGGCCGCGCCCTGCTTGCGCTCCCGCGCATAGGCCAGCGCCTGCTGGAACGCGCGCTCGGAAATGCCCACGCCCTGGACGCCGACGCCGATGCGCGCCTCGATCATCATGGTGAGCATGGCCTTGAGCCCGCCATTGGGCTCGTCAACGAGCCAGCCAACCGCGCCGCCCTTGTCGCCGAAGTTCATGACGGCTGTCGGGCTGCCATGAATGCCGAGCTTGTGCTCAAGCTTGGAGGCATAAGCGTCGTTGCGCGCGCCCAGCGAGCCGTCGTCATTCACGAGGAACTTCGGGATCAGGAACAGCGAGATGCCCTTCGTGCCGGCCGGCGCATCGGGCATGCGGGCCAGCACCATGTGGATGATGTTATCCGTCATGGAGTGCTCGCCATAGGTGATGAAAATCTTGGTGCCTGTGAGCTTGTAGGTGCCGTCGCCAACGGGCACGGCGCGGCTCTTCAGGAAGCGCAGGTCGGAGCCTGCTTGCGGCTCTGTGAGCTGCATGGAGCCAGTCCATTCGCCGGTCGCCAGCTTCGGCAGGTACTTCTGTTGCAGCTCCGGCGAGCCATGCGCGATGATCGCGTGCACGCCCGACTGCGTCAGCAGCGGATTGAGCCCGAAGGCCATGTTGGCGCCGCTCCACATCTCGAAGACGGCCATGCCGAGCCCGAACGGCAAGCCCTGGCCGCCATGCTCCTTCGGCACGGCCACGCTGCCCCAGCCGGCCTCGACCCATTTGCGGTAGGCCTCGGTGAAGCCCTCCGGCATCGCCACCTCGCCGTTCACAAGCCGCGCGCCTTGGCTGTCGCCGGCCCGGTTGGTTGGCGCGATCTCCTCCGTGGCGAAGCGCCCCGCCTCCTCCAGGATGGCGTTGACCGTGTCCGTGTCCAAATCCTCGAACAGGCCGCGCCCCACGATGCCCGATAATCCCGCGATGTGGTTGAGCGTGAAGGCGATATCGGCGACAGGCGCGCGATAGGTCATCGGTCCTCCCAGTGAATCCGGCTTGGTATCCATGCGGGCGTACCGCTGCCTTCGCGGCGCCCGGCGAACGAAGCGATACAGTAATCCGAAAATTGGCGGCGTAAAACGGGTTTGTGCGGCGGAGGGCAAGCTAAACGGGGACGAGGCCAACGCGCCCTTCGATGAGGCCGAGCCGGCCGTCTATCGCATTCAGCCGCGCACCGTGGTTGCGGCCCAAGTCCGTGAGCCCATCGAGTTTCTTCGAATGCTCTTTGAGGATTTCGGTTTGTTTTTGCTGGTTCGCATCGATCGCCGTGACGGCTTTCACAAGCGCGTCCAACAGCACCCCGTGGTCCGCCAAAGTCTGGCTGTGCTGGTCCTGTGTTTTTTCGACGCGGTCGAGCCGGTCGCGGATTTCGCGCAGCAGCACCAGCGTGTGGTTCTCGACGTTTTCGTCACTCATGACTTCACCATAGCTCGTTACAAACAAAAATCAAAGAGGGCACGAACCTTATGCGAAGCTGACGTATCGCCAGCCGTGTCACAGTTCCGTCCGGACGTTTACCATGCTAGCGTGCGGCAGATAGTTGCTTAGGGGGATTGCGATGCGGGCTCTTGTCATTCTTCTGTTCTGTTTCTGCCTAAGCGGCGCGGCGGGGGCGCGGGAGCAGGCCAAGGGCTTCCTCGGCGCCCAGCTCCAGGATGTGACGAAGCAAGAGGCGGAGGCGCTCGGCTGGGAGTCCCCGCGCGGCGCGAAGGTCGTCAAGCCCGTGCCCGGCGGGCCGGCGGAGAAGGCGGGGCTGTTGCCCGATGACATCCTGCTCTCGCTGGATAGCGTGGAAGTCGAGAACACGGCCGGTTTTATCGCGGCGGTGGGCGGCAAGGGGCCAGGCGCGGAAATCAAGCTCCGTCTGCTGCGCGGCGGCAAGGAAAAGCGGCTCGCCGTAACGCTCGGCGCGCGGCCGGCGGAGCAAGCGCGCGCGGAGCCGAAGGAGGCGCCGATTCTGCAGCTCGACACCGGCGGACATATGGCGAGGATCAACGGCCTCGCCTTCACGCCGGATGGCAAGTTCATCGTCTCGGCCAGCGACGACAAGGTCATCCGCATCTGGGACTGGCGCGCCGGGAAAACCGTGCGCACCATCCGGGGCCAATCCGGGCCAGGAGCTGAGGGCAAAATATACGCCATGGCGCTCTCGCCCGATGGACGCTGGCTCGCGGTTGGCGGGCTGCTGACTGGGACGCTAGAGGACAAGACTGCAATCCGCCTCTACGGCTTCGCCAGCGGCGAGTTGAAGGCGCTGTTGAGGGGCCATAGCGATACGGTCGTGGGCCTTGCCTTCTCGTCCGACGGCAAAAAGCTGATCTCGGGTAGCGGTGGCGGGGATCATGACGCCATCATCTGGGATGTTGGGACGCAGACGCTCCTGCACCGCCTTCGAGGCCATCGCGACGATATCAACGCCGTGGGCTTCACGCCCGATGGCGCGCGCGCGGTGACGGGAAGCTACGACATGACGCTCAGGCTTTGGCGCGTGGCCGATGGCGAGCTTTTGCAGCAGATGACGGGGCATGGAGATAAGGTGTACTCCCTTGCCGTCTCGCCCAAGGATGGCAGCATCGCCAGCGGGGACGAGAGCGGCGAAATCCGCCTCTGGGACTCCGCATCGGGATCCGGAGCGGGCAGCAAGATGGGAGCGCTCAAAAATGTGCTTCCCAGCCAAGGCAGCTCGGTTGGGTCGCTCCGCTTCTCGCCCGATGGGCGCTTACTGCTATCCACCTGCGGTCAAGGCGGATGTTCCTCAATGCCACAGCACATCTACGATGCCGCATCGGGCAAGGAGCTGACAGCCTACGCGAAGCACGACAATATCGTGCTCGCGAGCGCCTTCCCGGCCGATGGCAGCTTGGTGGCGACCGGCGGCGGCGACAATCAGGAAATCCACGTCTGGGACCCGAAGACCGGCGAGACGAAAGCGGTGCTGAAAGGCACGGGCCAGAACGGCTTGTCTGTGGGCTTCTCCGCCAGCGGAAACAGCGTAGCGTGGGGAGCAGTTGCTTATTCCACCGGAGAACGCATGAATGATCGGGGGCCGCTCGAAATGGCCCTGCGCCTGCCCGGTGCCGATGCGGCGCTGGCCCAGCCCGGCCCTGCCGGAAGCGCGGAAGGCTGGGTCCGCGCCAAGGCAAGCTCTGGCGCCTTGTCGTTGCGGCACCGCAAGGGCGGCGACTACGGCTATGACGCCATCCTCGATCTCCTGAAGGGCGGTAAACCCTCGGGCGTCTCCATCAAACGCGGGTCAACCGATGGCAATCGCCATTTGGCCTATGGGTTTTCGCCGAACGGTGCGCAGATTATCTCCGGTGGCTCTTGGGGTGTCATTTCGGCCTATGGCCTCGACGGCAAGAAGCTTGGCGATTTCGTAGGCCATGAGAGCGATGTCTGGGCCGTCGCGGCCTCGCCCGATGGACGCTACCTCGTCTCGGGCGCCGACGATCAAACCGTGCGGCTGTGGAACCTCAAGACGCGCGAGCTGCTCGCCACCCTGTTCCGCGGGACAGACGGCGAATGGGTGATGTGGACGCCGCAGGGCTATTATGCGGGCTCGCCGGGCGCCGATAAGATCGTGGGCTGGCAGATCAACCGTGGCCCGGAAAACGCCGCCGATTACGTCACCGCCGAGCAGCTCCGCAAGCACCTGAACCGGCCCGACATCGTGGCGAAGGCGATCCAGCTTGCGTCTGCGGAGGAGGCCGTGCGCACGTCCCACGGCACCCAGTTCAAGCTCTCCGACCTACTCGCCCGCCCCGCGCCGCATCTGCGCATCCTCTCGCCTGCGGCGGACAGCGCGGTGAATGCTGCCGGCAGCGTCGCGGTGAAGGTCGCGCTCGATGCTACGCCCGACCCGGTGACGCGCATCCGCATCCAGGTGAACGGCCGCCAGCTCGATGACCGCCTGCCCGAGAACGGGCCGAAGTTCGAACCCGGCGAACATGAATTCAGCGTGCCGCTCGCCAAGGGCAAGAACACCATCGTCATCACCGCGCTCAACGAAATCGGCTGGTCGAAGGTGCGGGACGGTACGCTGAGCCTCACCAGCGAAAGCGCGGGCAGCCTCGACAAGCGCGGCACGCTTTATCTGCTCGCCATCGGCGTCACGAAATATCCGGGCATCGCCGCGCTGTGCCAGCCGAAGCCGAGCTGCGATCTGGCNNACTGCCGCCAACATCGTCAACGCGCTGGGCCTTCTTAGCCGCGCGCAGCCGAACGACACGGTGGCCGTGTTCCTGGCGGGCCACGGCATCAACGACGGGCCGAACTACCGCTTCCTTTCGACGGATGCGGCCATGGGCGACGGCATGATTTTGCCAGCGACGGTGGTGCCCTGGTACGCCATCGAGGAGGCGGTGGACGGCGCCAAGGGGCGGCGGCTCCTGTTCATCGACACCTGCCATTCGGCCAGCGCCTACAACCAGCGACTCGGCAACGCGGCCTATCACGCTAACATCCTGGCCTATTCCTCGGCGCGCTGGGACCAGGAGGCGCTGGAAAGCAGCGCGCTCGGGCACGGGCTGTTCACCCACGCGCTGGTGGAGGGCCTCGGCGGCGCGGCGGATGCAGCCAAGAGCGGGCGGGTGGACACCGTGCAGTTGAGCGATTATTTGCAGAAGCGCGTGCCGGAGCTGGCCAAGCCCTTCCAGCGCGAGCAGAACCCGCAAGTCTTCAAGGGCCGCGACGCGGAGGTGTACACGCTCGCGGCGCCCAAATGAGCAGGGCTTCCATGCCCAATCGCTGGAGCGGTTCCGCGACGCGCCTTAAGGTGCGTCATAAGGAATCCGCTCGATTGCTTCGCCGGCCGCTGGCAAGTCCCCCTCACCCTTGTCCCTCTCCCCGTGGGGGAGACGGGACGCCTTCTCTACGGCTGCGACCTGACTCCCTCTCCCCTCGGGGAGAGGGCTGGGGTGAGGGGGGACTTGCCAGCGCCGTGTGTTTCTTTGTTAAGAAAGCGTGTCTTTCTTGTAATCCTCTATCATGGTTAATACAGATATAGTAAACGTTCAGAACCGATGTTTCAAACACGCGCATTTGGGCGTTTTTTTGCCGTTTTTGGGCCGTTTTCTACGTTCGAAAAATCCCGTTAAATATACGGGAACATTTGAGATTAACCCAATCGGGGCTCGCGGCCGGCGGCGGCGAAATTGGCATTTTCTATGGCATATCAATAGGATGATACACTTAACGCTTGCTCAAGACCTTTCTGTTATATTACTTCAAAATGGAAAAGCGGCTCTCGATCCCTTTTTTGCGGGGGCCAGAAGTAGCCAGGAGGGTTAATGTGGCGTTAAACCGAGGCTCGCGGCCGCCCAGGCTTGTACCGGGGGCAACCGCTACTGGCGGCATTTCGCAATGATCGTTGAGGCGGATAACGGGGCAATCGCGGAGGCCGCGCGCATTTTGCGTGCCGGCGGGCTGGTCGCATTCCCAACCGAGACCGTATACGGCCTGGGCGCCGATGCCACCAACGGCAAGGCGGTGGCGCGCATTTACGAGGCCAAGGGCCGGCCGCGTTTCAACCCGCTGATCGCGCATGTGGAAAGCCTCGATGCCGCGCGCGATCTTGTCGAGTTCAACGGCGAGGCGGTGGCGCTGGCGGAACGGTTCTGGCCGGGGCCGCTTACGCTGGTCCTGCCGCAGCGCGCGGAGACGGCGCATCGCATAAGCGGGCTGGTCACGGCGGGCCTCGATACGCTCGCGGTGCGGGTGCCCGCGCACCCGGTTGCCTGCAGGCTCATCGCCGCGGCCGGCGTGCCCATCGCGGCGCCAAGCGCAAACCTTTCGGGCCGCGTCAGCCCCACCTGCGCGCGCCATGTGGAAGAAGACCTTGGGAACGCGGTTGACATGATCCTCGATGGCGGCGTTACGCAGGCGGGCCTCGAATCCACCATCGTCGCGTTTTCGCCTGTGCCCACGCTTCTGCGCCCTGGCGGGCTTGCGCGAGAGGAGATCGAGGCGGTGCTTGGCCGCCCGCTCAAGGACTACCGCGAGGCCGGCGTGCTTTCCCCCGGCCAGCTCGCAAGCCACTATGCGCCGCTCGCGGGGATCAGGCTCAACGCTTCAACCGCCGAGCCTGGCGAACTGCTTCTCGCTTTCGGCCCAGGCGCCCCAGATGGCGCCCTGAATCTTAGCCCAAGCGGAGACCTGCGCGAGGCGGCGGCAAACCTCTTCGCCTATCTGCGAGAGCTTGACGCCCGGCACCCAGCGCGGATCGCCGTCATGCCCATCCCGCGCCACGGCCTTGGCGAGGCCATCGACGACCGCCTCGCCCGCGCGAGCGCGCCCCGGCCCTAAGCCACAATTCGTAATAAAAAGCGGTAATGTCATAATACATTTCTTTGACATCTTTAGGCGTTAAGCCTAGAAAATAATTCACTTTTCTCCTCGCGAGATCGGCATATATTCCGAATTGCTTAGCAATAGGTGGTCCATGAGCAAATTGGATGCCGTTATCGGCGATCTTGAACTTGTACTTGCAAAGCTGAACGGCATTCGCGAAGGCCTGAAGCAAGTGAAAGAGGAAATCGATTCGGTCGAGGAGGCCCGCGATACGTTGCGCGGACGCCGCCGGCAGAAAAAGAACAGCGGCACGGAATAGCCTCCGCACGGCGAGTTCTTCGCTTCGCGATTGCGATTTATCCTTGCAACTCTAGCGAAAGCCCTTTCATTGATCCCCGTGAAGCCGAAGGGGGTGAGAGGGGAACCATGAAGCCCGTAAGCCATTTTGCGATCGTAAGCCTTGGGGTGGCCTTGATCGTCCTCGCGCTCAAGACCGTTGCCTGGTGGGTGACCGGCTCAGTGGCGCTCTTGTCCGATGCGCTTGAGAGCATCATCAACGTCGTGGTCGCGGGCGCCGCGTGGGTGGCGCTGCGCGTAAGCTCCACGCCGCCCGACGACAGGCATCCCTTCGGCCATCACAAGGCAGAGTATTTCTCGGCGGTCCTCGAAGGTGCGCTTATTGCCGTGGCGGCGCTTGCGATCTTCCGCGAGGCGGTGCTCCATTTCTTCCAGCCGCGGGAACTCGACGCGCCGGCACTTGGCATAGCGGTCAACGTGGCTGCCTCCATCATCAACGCGTTCTGGGGCTGGCAGTTGGTCCGCATCGGCCGGCGCGAGAGGTCGCCGGCGCTCGACGCGGACGGCCAGCATGTCATGGCGGACGCGGTTGCCTCCACCGGCGTGGTCGCCGGAGTGGGCGCCACGGTGCTGACGGGCTGGCTGCAATTGGACGCGCTGGTTGCCGCCGGGGTTGGCGTGTACATTCTTTTGTCAGGCTGGCGGCTCATCCGGGAAAGCGTCGGCGGGCTCATGGACGAGGCGGTAAGCCCTGGCACGCTCGAAACCATCAACGCCTGCATCAAGCAAGCCGCCACGGGCGCCATCGAGGCGCACGATCTGCAAACGCGCCATGCGGGGCCGGTGACCTTCATTCAGTTTCACCTGATCGTTCCGGGCTCCATGACGGTGGCTGCCGCGCACGAGATTTGCGACCGCATCGAGCATAGCTTGCGGGAAAAGGTTGAGGGCGCCCGCGTGGCGATCCATATCGAGCCCGAGCACAAGGCAAAGCATACGGGCATAGAGGTCGGACAAAACGCTTGAGGGATGAAGGCTGCTCACGGGGCGCCCCTTGCCCTGTTCCAATGGGAGAGAGGATGCGGGATTCGGTCGATTGTTTCCCCTTGGCGCATCCCGTATGCCGCTTGCGCCATATCAAGGGCCATGACGAGCGCGCGCACCTGTAAGGGCTGCGGATTGTGCCTATCGCATTTCTGGGACAGCATCGCAGGCCACCGCCGGAGCGGTGAAACAAAGAAGCCCGCGCTGGGCGGGCTTCTCTCGATGCGTATGTGACGCTTGAAGCTTAGTAGTCCATGCCGCCGCCGGGCATCGCCGGCATCGGGCTTTCCTTCTTCGGCTTCTCGGCGATCATGGCCTCGGTCGTGATGAGCAGACCCGCCACGGAAGCCGCATCCTGAAGGGCGATGCGGACCACCTTCACCGGGTCGATAACGCCGGCAGCGACGAGATCGACATATTCGCCGCTCTGAGCGTTGTAGCCCCAGTTGTAATCCTTCTTCTCAAGGATCTTGCCGGCCACGACAGCGCCATCCTCGCCAGCATTCGCCGCGATGATGCGGCACGGAGCCTGGATCGCGCGGCGGACGATGTTGATACCGGCCTTCTGATCCTCGTTCTCGGGCTTCAGGCTGGCGAGCGCATGGACAGCGCGGAGCAGCGGCACGCCGCCACCGGGCAGGAAGCCTTCCTCGACGGCTGCGCGGGTCGCGTTCAGCGCATCGTCGACGCGGTCCTTCTTCTCCTTNNCGCCGCCGACGCGGATCACCGCAACGCCGCCCGCGAGCTTCGCGAGACGCTCTTGCAGCTTCTCCTTGTCGTAATCCGACGTGGTATCCTCGATCTGAGCCTTGATCTGGCCCACGCGGCCCTCGATCTCCTTATGGTCGCCAGCGCCATCGACGATGGTGGTGTCGTCCTTCGTGATCGTAACCTTCTTGGCGCGGCCGAGCATGGCGACGGTGACGTTCTCAAGCTTGATGCCGAGGTCTTCCGAGATCATCTGGCCGCCGGTCAGGATAGCGATATCCTGGAGCATGGCCTTGCGNNGTGGCCAGAGCCTCGCCTTCGACGTCCTCGGCGATGACCAGAAGCGGACGGCCGGCCTGCACGACTGCCTCAAGCACGGGCAGCAGCGCCTGCAGGTTCGAGAGCTTCTTCTCGTAGATGAGGATGTAGGGATCTTCGAGATCGACGCGCATTTTCTCGGCGTCGGTGATGAAGTAGGGCGAGATATAGC
>PMBZ01000118.1 GCA_003153975.1 Hyphomicrobiales bacterium | reverse complement strand
TGCCCGGCCTTTTGCCCCTATTACCCATTATCAAGCCGGGCGGGACACAAATAGCAGCCGGCGATATTGAACGTCAGGCACTGACAGCTTAAGCTGCTCAGCAATCAATGCATGCTGCGCATGTTCAGCAACGGCCCAGACATGCCTCAACGCGCATGTTGACAAATTTGGAAGCTAGTACAGCCTACTCAGAAGCTAAGGACGAATTGGAGGCGTACTCGCCTTAATGTTGTAGCCAGAGGTGGAGCAGTCATGAGCAATAGACTGAGTAAAGCTATGGGTAAGGTCTTCGCACGTATGAGCGGCGGATTGTTTTCGTTGCTCTTGCTAGTAATTGCCTTATCAGTGGCAGAGCCGACAAAGGCGTTTGCCAGGCTGTGCTAACGTGGGCGCAGCGAAATCTTGCTTAACGAAGACGATGTAGTGGTCTTACATCTGGCAGCAACGCAGATGGCTCTCAATGAGAGCCATCTGACGTCGTGAGGCTGACAAAGTGCCTTTCAATTTTCGTTCCACTTTGGAACTGGTGAACTCACTGCGGCAATTGGAGATTGCGACCCGTCCGGTGAGTGGAGTGGGTGTCCTTTGCCTGATGCACGCGGCAGGACAGCCCCCTGATCGAACCGGGAGCAGCCTTGATAAGAGCCGATTACGATCGCTCCTGAAGGCTCATGCCGAAATGGCCGAGCGAACCGTGGTCAGACCACTTGTCGCATGCAATAGCGGAAGTGTAATCGGATCTGCTTCTGATTTTAGCCGGTATGAAGCGCAGCAGAGGGCGGTCCGGGAGCTTTATGAAAGAGACGCAATCGTCAATTCCTGGGCGGCCAAACAGACCTTGGGCCAAATATCGCCCCCTGAGGAAATGCGGAGCGTCCTTGAGCCTTACGGCGTAGACGCCGAGTTTTTTCGGCTTCCGTCGATTTCTGGCGTTGCCATTTTGTGTATGGTGACGGATCTGGCCAACACCAATGCGTTTCACGGTTCGGCTCACGTGAGCGATGCGAGCCTTGCCTCTATGAAAACAGCGCTGTTTCACGCACTCTATGAAGCGCTTATGATTTTTTTTGTGACTAGGCTGTTCCCGAGCGGGGTGACGGGAGATGGCGTTGTGCCGGAACTCAAGGTTCGCGAGTTCGATTGGCTGAGACGCTGCGTTGCGCGGGACAGCGACGCACCGCCCCAAGCCTCGTCTGTTCAAATAGATATTAAAGAAGTCCGGTACGGAATATACGTCACTTGCATCGTTAAATCGTGTGAGTTGTCGGGTTTGATGTCGAACGACTGCGTTCGTCTCTCAAGAGCAGCCGTAGAAAGGCTTTATCCCGGTGCAGAGATCGATGTGAACGGACCAATCCCTATCTTGTGCCAGAGGAGTCTTCAGGTAGACTAGCCACTCTTGCACGCCTTTAGTGATCAGTGTTCGAGCCAGTACACGGTAAATACCTACGTATTTATACAAAAGCCGACGTCGGCGATTTGCCGGCGAGCGTTCCATGGCACGCCTGGCGCTCGTCCGCAATTGAGGGTCCTGCGGTCAGGGTAGTTTCCGACCTGTTCTTAATCCTGGCCATACGGTTTAGTCTTGTAGAACAGCACGGCCAGCAGTGCCGCGACTACCGGAAACAACAGGGCATAGCCAACGATGCCGATGTTCCGAATGCGCATATCGTTTGCGGCGACGCCGCCCAAACCAGCCAGCGCGATTGCCCCGCTTAAGATCATCAAGACGCGGATCGATAAGGCCAGCCGGCTCCCGCTGAAAACGGGGGCGGCAAAAAGCATGGAAAGCGCGAAAAAGACATCCCACCCAAGAATGTCGAGCACGTAAGGTACGGACGGCCACTGGAACGATAGGAGTTGCGGCAGCCAAGGCGCATTTGCAAACGTGGCCTGCCGGCTCAACGTCAAAATAACGAGATGGACGCCGCAGGTCTCGCCGGCGAGCAGGCCCATGAAAACGATGGAAACGATGCTGAGCGTCTTTGCGGAAACCGGCGCCCAGGCGTGAACCGCAACCATGAGTCCGATCATCGGCGGCATCATGACCATGATCAGCATTTCCAGGATGGAGAACATTGGGTCGCCGATGGGTTGCCGCGGCGTCTCAAGCGACGAAAGCCCTACGGCGAGCGTCGCCGAATATGCCAGCCCCAGGATCGCGATACTCGCCGCCGAATAGATTCCGAGCCGGCGAGCCGTGGCCGTGAACTGAGCGCCGGCCCGTTGCTCCCCGGCCGCCATCGCCGCACGATCAGCCATCAGCGGGTCTCCCAGCTCTCTAGCCGGCCCTGCCAGTAAACTTGGTGCTTGCCATCGGTCTCCCAGGCAACTTCTCCGGCGAACGGAATCCATCGCCCTTCGTGAAGCCGGTAGTCCCAGAACCGCCCTCGCCACGGCGTAGGCAAGAACGGCTCCGTGACTGAGCGGGGCCGATCCGGTGCGTAAGCGCCGGTAATCCGTCCGTCGCTGTCGAGACTGAACATGATTTCCGAGGCGGTTGCTCCCGTGCCCGCACTCACCGCGAATGTACCGGGACCGTCTACACGCCAGCGCAGCGCGGCGTTGAGCAGAATGGCATCCGGCGCCCAAGGGAGTTCCGCGAGATAGCGCATCAACTCGCCGCGGGTCAGCGCGGGCGTGTGCGCGGCGCGGCCGATCGGGATGAAGCCGAGCGCCATGATATCCAACCGTGCCCCGTCATGCTCCAATGCATCGCGCGCCGAGACTATGCCAAACGGCCGGAATTTTGCCAGCCAGTCGAATTCGCAGGCACGCGCCGATATCGTCTGGGTGGCGGTGAATGCCATCCACGACTCGGTGTCGAGGCTCCGCTTCATCCGCCCCGTCTGTGTCAGCTTGACGCCGCCGATATTGTCGCCGGGCTTCACGCCGAGGCGCATGGCGAGGCCATAGACGGCGGCGGGCAATCGTGCCGTGAGTTGCTTATTGGCTTCGGTCATGTGGCATTCCTTCTTTGGGTTCAAGGGCATCGACACCCGGCGAAGAACTTCGCACGGCGAGACTGGCGGCCAGCCAGAGCATGATCGCGAACGCGGCTTGCCAAGACAGGTTCTGGGTCAAGGATGCCGCGGGGAAGAGAATGAGGAGCCAACCGGTGTAACTGGCGTGCATCAAAACCGCGAGCAAGACGCTCTTTGTGTTCACGTAAACCCATGTCATCAATATGCGATATGGGGTCAGGGTAGCGAGATACACGATGGCGAATTCCAGCGGCCAGACCATGCCCATCGCCTTGAAATTATAGCGAAAATCGACAAGCAGGTGCCAGAACGCCCAGATCAGACCGAGCAGCAACCCGGCTACGGCCATGTGTCGGCGCGCCAGTAGAAGCGGCGCCGCAAAGCCGGTCCAACCGATTTCCTCGAAACTGCCGGCCAGGAGCCCTGCCCCAAACAGCGCCCATTGGAATCGGGGCGCGAATGCCGGAGCCGCAAAGGAGCCCAGGGGCCACAGGATCGCGAGCAGGAACAGCGGCGCCGTCAGCAGCGCGATCGCGTACCAGCGCGCACCGGGCGTCCAGCGCATCAGCCCCGATCCCAGCCGATGCAGCCCCGCCCACCCGTCCAGCACGGCAGTCAGGATGAGACCGCTGGCACTCGGTCCGAGCAGCATCAGCGCGAAGATGAGACCGGTTTCCAGCGGCTGCAACGCCGCGAGCTTGAAGCCGGTGGCGGCGAGTGCGATCAGGATGCCACCCCAGCTGATGCCGAAGCACAGCGCAAAATAGCTAAGCAGAGGGTGGCGGCGGAGCCAGGACGAGGGAGTCATGCTGCCATCCCACCCCTCAATGCCGTGGTTGGATTTTGAAGGGGGGGCTCACAGCAGCAAGGTTCCCTCAACCGGCCGCCGCGCCGAATAGGGCACACCCGGACCATAGCCGAAGCGCATCACGAGGTCGGGACGCCGGTCCGGCAGGCCGATCAGGCTCGCCAGTTCGGGCCGCAATCTCGCGACTTCGACAGGCTGATTGATGAATGCGCATTTGAGTCCGAGCGCCGTCGCCTGAAGCGCGAAACGCTGGCANNCGGCGCGGAAGACCCAATCGAAGAGGTGCGGCCCAAGCCAACTTGGAAGCGCCGGACTGCCGCTCGCCGCGCTGAACAGACCGTCGCCAGTCTCGATGGCCTCGCGCGGACTGAAGCGCAGCCAAGCTTTTAGCTCGCGAAGGAATGCGGCGTCGGCGATTTGCGCGCTGTTGCCCGCCATGACCAGATCGCGCACGCGATCTATCTGCGGCCGGCTAGTGATCAGCACCATATCGACGCCCGGAACCGCTGAGGTGGCAGCCAGCGTCCGCAGATCGGCGGAACTGACCGGCCTGCCGTCGTACTCGGCGCGTGTCGATTGACGCTTCGGGATCGCGTCGAACAGGGCGGACTCTGTACTCAGCCCGTCCCCGAACGCGAACACAACGGTGCCGCCGTTCGCCGGTTCGAAGTCGATGTTGCCTTGGCGGCCGCGCGCCCCGGCGGCAAGGGCCAGATTCTCCGCAGCGCAGCCGAGGCTCACGAACAGATGGTGGTCGTCTGGATCGACGGCCGGCGTCCGCCGCGAAAAGTCTGGCAGGATTTCGATCCGTTCGCCAACGGCGCGGAACCGCCACGGCTGGGTATTATGTCCGCTCGCCGCAAGTGTCGCATAGCGGATGAAATCCCGCATCTCCGGATGTTCCGAAAGCGCTGCCCGGGCCGCCGCGACGGAACCATTATACTCCTCCATCGAACCCATCTGCCGCATCCCGAAATACGCCGCCCCGGCACCCGCCGCCACCAACGCTCCCCCGCCTATCAGGATTTGCCGCCTTTGCATCATCTCGAACCTCCGGTCTTTCCCTCTGGCCTCAGATGATAACTGCGCTCTAACTATACCCGCTCCAACTGAACGGTGTCAGGATCGGAAACTGCTCACACCAGTTCGGGATAAAGAGCCTACCTGATTGCCCCTATATCTCCGGCTGCGGAGACCTCGGGGCAATCAGGTAATATTATACCGCAACGTCAATGACATAAGAGTTCGCAGTCTTTGCCCGTCCGGTGCACTACCCTATCAGCGTGATAGCAACTGGATTCCTTGCGATCCGCGTCAGCGGCGCCGTATCTGCCCGGCCGCGGCGGAGCGGATGTCCGCTTTCTGGACGCTCTCAAATTAGCGTTCCGCCCGCTCCTGGCCCGGTCTCCCAAACGCCCACATTTCGGGCTATTCTGCTGGTTCAGGGTAAGCGGCCTCATTGAAATTTGGGGCAAAACCGAGGTCAATCCGATCTCGAAACGCGATGCCGTCATATCGCGGAGCATCATTAACGCTGCCCCCTCCGCGGCACAGCGGCCACCAAAGTAGAATACCGTTGCTGCCGGATCGCTCGCCCAAATGTTTAATAGCGTATCAATACCAAGACGAAGCCTTGAGGAGATGTTGAATGGACGAGACAA
>PMBZ01000219.1 GCA_003153975.1 Hyphomicrobiales bacterium | reverse complement strand
CTGGTGACGCCCGGCACGCTCACCGAGGATGCGCTCTTGGTCTCCGGCGCGAACAACTTTCTCACGGCGGTCGCGAAGTCCGGCAAGGGTGCCGCGCGCTATCATCTGGCCTCTCTCGACATCTCGACGGGCGAATTCCTGCTGAGCGAAACGGCCGCCGCCGATCTCGAAGGCGAGCTGCTGCGGCTGCGGCCCGCCGAAATTCTGCTGCCGGAGGACGAGCTTGGCGACGCCGCGATCAAGCGCGCGAGCGAGGCGGCGGGTGCGCCGCTGTCTCCGCTGTCGCGCGCGCGTTTCACCAAGGCCAGCGGCGAGCGCGAGCTGAAGGAAGCCTTCGAGGTGGCCGCGCTCGACGGCCTGGGCTTCTTCACCGAAGGCGACCTCGCGGCGATGGGCGCGCTCTTGCACTACGTGAACCTCACGCAGATGGGCGAGCGGCCGGCGATGCGCGCGCCGAAACGCGAGGCGCCGGGCGCGCTCATGCTGATCGACGCGGCGACACGCGCGAGCCTGGAGCTGGTGCGCCCCAAGACCGACGGCGCGCCGACGGTGTTCGGCGCCATCGACCGCACGGTGACGGCGGCCGGCGCGCGCGAGCTGATGAACCGGCTGGTCTCGCCCTCGGCGGACGTGGAGCTGATCAACCGCCGGCTCGACGCGGTGGCGGTGTTCATCGACGATTGGGCGTTGCGCGAGCGTATCCGGCGGGTGCTCAAAGGCGCGCCGGACACGAGCCGCGCGCTGTCGCGGATCAAGCTGAAGCGCGGCGGCCCGCGCGATCTTGGGGCCTTGCGCGACGGCCTCATCGCGGCGGAGAGCATAAGCGGGATGCTCGCAGCCGCCGCCGCGCTGCCGCCGGAGCTGCAAGGGATTGCCCAGGCGCTCGCTTCGCTGCGCGGCCCTACGGTTTCAGAGGTACCCCTCACCCCTGTCCCCTCTCCCGCAAGGGGAGAGGGGGACGCCCTCTCGACGGGCACAGCCGGACTCCCTCTCCCCTCGCGGGAGAGGGCTGGGGTGAGGGGGCCTTCTGGCTTTGCACAACGCGGTGCCCAAGCCGCTGCGCCCGATAGCACCACCCTGGCGGAGCGGCTACGCGCGGCGCTGGGCGAGAACCTTCCCTATTTCACACGCGACGGCGGTTTCATCGCCAGCGGCTACGACGCAGCACTCGACGAGCTGCGCCAGCTTTCCGCCGATACCAAGGCCGTGCTCGCCAGGCTGCAAGCGGCGTACGCGGCGCAGACCGGCATCAAGACGCTCAAAATCCAATACAATCAGGTGTTCGGCTATTTCGTCGAGGTGAGCCCCGGCACGGCCGCCACGCTGCAAGCCGAGCCGCATTCGGGCACCTTCCGCCACAAGCAGACGCTCGCCAATGCCGTGCGCTTCACCACGGACGAGCTTTCCGCGCTCGAAAGCCGCATCCTGAACGCCGCGTCCGAAGCGCTGGCGCGCGAACTCAAGCTGTTCGAGGAGCTTTCGGGCGCGGTGCTCGCCGCCGAGGAGGCGATCGCGAACGCCGCCGCGGCACTCGCCGCGCTCGACTGCACCGCCGCGCTGGCCGACCTCGCCCAGTCGCAGAACTATGTCCGCCCGCATGTCGACGACAGCCGCTGTTTCCTCATCGAAGGCGGCCGCCACCCCGCCGTGGAGCAGGCGCTCGCGCGCGAGGGCACCGTCTTCATCGGCAACGACAGCAAGCTCGACGGCTCGGGCGAACGCGCAGCCGGCTTCCTGGTCGTGACCGGCCCGAACATGGCGGGCAAATCCACCTATCTGCGCCAGAACGCGCTGCTCGCCGTGCTCGCGCAAGCAGGCTCCTACGTGCCCGCCACCTCGGCGCATATCGGCGTGGCCGACCGGCTGTTCGCCCGCATCGGCGCTGCCGACGACCTCGCGCGCGGCCGCTCCACCTTCATGGTCGAGATGACCGAGACGGCGGCGATCCTCAACCAGGCCACGCGCCGCAGCTTCGTGATCCTCGACGAGATCGGCCGTGGTACGGCGACCTTCGACGGGCTGTCCATCGCTTGGGCGGTGCTGGAACATTTGCACGATGTGATCTTCTGCCGGGGCCTCGTCGCCACGCATTACCATGAGCTGACGCGGCTTGCCGACGACCTGCCGCGCGCCGCCAATGTGCGCATGGCCGTGACGGAGTGGAAGGACACCATCGTGTTCCTGCATTCGGTCGAGGCGGGCGCGGCCAACCGCTCCTATGGCGTGCAGGCAGCGCGGCTGGCGGGCGTGCCCAAGCCCGTGCTTGCGCGCGCGAAACAGGTTCTGGCACAGCTCGAAAAAGGCGCCGGCCCGCACGGCCCCCTGACGCTGCCCACCGACATGCCGCTGTTCTGCGCGCCGGTGAAGCACAGCGCGGCGGAAGCCGCGCCTCACCCGGTGCTGGAGCAGCTCGCCACCATCGACACCGACAGTCTCAGCCCCCGCGAAGCCCTCGATATTCTCTATAAGCTCAAAGCCGCGCTATAGATACAGAACGCCCCCTCCGTACGGCGTGGGCTTGGCAGGCTCCCAACTTGGCCATGCGCTAGCAGGCACATTTTTGGCGAATGGGTAAGCACCGGAAAGCTGCGCATTCAGAGAGCAGCTACTCCAAAACAAGCTGCAGCCGCGGCCACTTCTCAAGCCACTGCTTGCTGGCAACCCGTTCCCGCATAATGCCGATGTCCCGCTTGAAAGCCGGGCTGCGGCGGACGATCAGCCCGGCCAGATCGGCTGTCCCGTGCGGTGCGATGAGCCGCAACGCGCCGCCTTGCAATGTCACCGCGACGCAGGCGGCGGTTTCGACCCAGTGCGCGAGCCCGTCCGCCGTCGAGGTGTAGGGCGCATCGCCGGTCACCTCGTGCATGCGCGCCTGGTTCTTGGCGGACCAGTTCACATCGCAGGCCACGCACAATTGGCGGTCGTACTCCTTCTCGCAATTTTCGCGCAGATCCGTTGGGTCGAAATAGATCAGATCGATATCGGCCGTCGGCACCTCGGCGTTGGCGAACCCATGCAGGTGGTCCCACACCTTGTTGCGCACGAAGCCCGCTCCGATCATCCAGTCCGGCAGGTTCAAACCTGCCGCCGCGTGCAGCACGCGCATCATCCAGGGATCGGCCCGGATCAAATCGAGAATTTCGCCATCGGTCATGCAAAAGCCTTTCTCGCAAAGAAATAGCTAAACAGGCTTTTTCGCCGGAATTGGGCCAAGCCTTGTCTTCGCCGCAGCCCTGGCGATACGGAGGGGTTTCCATTTATGGGGGCGCGGAGCTTTCGAGATTTCGCATGAAAAGGACGTTCATCGCTGTGGTGGCGGCGATACTTGCGGTTCTGGTGCTTTCTCACATGGCAGAGCGCGCAAAACACGCTCAGGACGCTGGCACAGCTCAAAGTGCTGACCCAACCGCAACGATACGCCTCGTCGCGATACCGCAAGATCCGGCAAACGCCGCCGCGCGCCTTGCCCACATGCGCAAGCATTTGCGGCCCTATTGGGTTCCCGTGGAGGCCGGCGGCATGTTCCTGCTTCCGTCCATGGATGAGGCGAAGACCGCCGCCTTCTTTCAGGACTTGGCGGCCAGAATGCCGCCGCCGGGCAGGGAAAAGGACATGTACGACACGCTGTCCCGCGAGATCTCGGAGTTTTTCGCAACGGCCAAATTTGCGCCCGGCGTCTACCGGCTGGAAAACTATCACCGGGAATATGCGGTTGACGGAAAGGTCCGCTTCGACTCCGATGGCCACGAGGACACGGCCTTGCCGGAGGGGGAGAGCTTCGATTTCACCGTCACCGAGGATCACTTGAAGCTTCTGCGCCATCTCAACATAAGATCGTGGGACGCCTTTATCGAAGTGATGGACCCGAAACGGCCCTATGGAGACATGACCTTCTATTTCCTCGATATGAGCGACGCCCTCGGGGAACCGCACCCGCCCCGCGACGCGAACCGCACACCGCTTTACACCAAGGAGCAGACCGGGCGCTTCCTGAAGCTGCACCGCGAAATGCTGTTCTGCGTGCAAGCCTTCTGGGCCTACGCGAAGTGAGCCCGCGCGCCGGCGCCGTGATCCAGGAACGGCTTAGACACCTCGCGCGAATTCAGGCCGCCTCTGCCAACTCACGCCCCGCACTTGGCGGATGACCAGGAACCAGAAGAAGAACGAGGTCGTCGCGATGTGCGAGGCCAGCGGGAACCACGCGGGCAAGTGCGCGGTGAAATCGTAGAGCACGCCGGAACGGGGATCGAAGCCCGTCAGCGCCGGGATGCGATACCAGTAATAGGTGCTCACCGCCGCCGCCGCGAACGCCCGCTGCACGATGCGGCTCGCGCCGGGTGTGCCGGCCGCCAGCCGGCGGATGGCCTTGAACGCCGCCAGCGACACCAGCGCCCCGCCGAACGGCCACAGATACGCCGCCGCGATCTCCTGCCAGCCAATGGCGCCCGGATAATCCGGCACCTGGAACCATCCCCACACGAAGCCGAAGAAGCTTCCCGCCATGAACTCGCCCACCGTAATCCGCAGCGGCAGGGCTTGCGGGCTCATGCTCAGCGGCGTCATGGACGGCGTGGAGTCGGGGCAGGGGTTGGTGCACAGTTCGCACAAGACGCAGCGCGCATTCTTGAAGGTGAAGGCCGGCGCGCTGCCATAGAGCTTCTCGACCGGATGGATCGGGCACAGCGACGTGCACCAGCCGCTGCGCCATTCGAACGCGAAGCCCAGCAGCGCGGCAATCGCCGCCGCAGTCGCAAGCATCGCGGCCGTTGCCGGCCCATCGGTATTCAGGCTCACATGGCGGAGCGGCACGATGGCGAACAGCGCGACGACGCTCAAGAGCCCCAACCACGCCGCCAGGCGCTCCGGCATTTTGCGGCGCTTCGAGAGGCCCAGCTTGCGCGGCAAGAGGCTCATGGTGGCCATGGGGCAGATGTTGCGCCACAGGCCGGGCACGAGCGTCACCAGCGCGGGGGCGGCGGGGATCAGGATGTTCCACATGATGGCGATCCCAACCGCGGGCCGGAAAGCCAGGAGCCAGACCAGCGCCGCGCCTGCCGCCAGCACCATATATTGAGCCGCGCGCCATAAAGCGCGGGCGCGTGGAGAAAGATCGCGGCCGTTGTTGCCGGTACTCTCCGAGGGACGCGCCGCCGCGCGCCCGCCGTTCCGCGCCGCTTCGTCTGGATCGTGGAGAATAGCCATTTGCGAACCCTCGTGAACGCGCCGGCCCAGGACTGGGAGATTTGAGGGGGATCTTCCTGGGCCGGCGCACCGGCGGATTGCTCCGCGCTGTGAGCAATCGTTCGCATGGCTCGAAGGTCGCGGTCTGGAACAAAGGTTACAGTCCGGTGGGGCTGCGCGTGTAATTCTGCCCGGCGGCACGGTGGCCCGCGAAGGGCATCGCCGGCCCGCGGCAAAAGGAGCCATGCGTCATGACCCGCCCCATGAGCCGTGCCAGCCGCATACGCCGCGCCGCCGCCGGGCTCACGCTGACGGTCCTGGCCGTCTGGGGGATCGGCACGCCCTGCACCTGGATCGGCATTGTGCCACTGATGGCCGGCCTCATTGGCTGGTGTCCCTTCCAGGCGCTGCGGGATATGCTCGCCAAGAAGCGGAATGCCGGGCGCATGGAAGCCTGATGCACGCCTGGCGGCGGGCCTTCCGCCCTGCACTGTATCGCAAGCGCCACGGGCGGAAAGAACCTGCGCGAGTTCCTCTCCGGCCCAATCGCGCTTCGCTCCAGACCAAGACAGGCCTAAGGCGAATGGCTATGTTTCCCCCACAAGCTTGCTTTTGGGTGCAAACGCCCTCCAATGCGTTTCCTGCTTCTGCGAAGTGAGCCCAGGATACCGCTAGCCCCGGCTACTGGAAGCGGCGCCTCCGGGCGCCGTTTTTGTTGCGCGCCAAGCATGGCGCGTAGCGCGGTGACTGGCGCGATGGGGCTGGGATGGTATCCGGCCGCCGGCCTGGAGGTGAGAACGCATCGGAACCGATAGCCCAGGCGAACCGGCCGGCGAAAGCGCCTTAACAATGCGTTGATTTCGCCTGCGCGCCCAACATGCTTAATGCTGACATGGTAAACGCGCGGAACGCATGCGAATTTCATGCGCATTTCCGCGAATTTTTCCACGCTTTTGCTTGAATTCCACGATTCAAAACATCCGTTAAATATAAACGAATATTTGAAATTAACCAAACCAGAGACCGCCGCTGCAGGCATGAGTGCGAGCGTCTCGCAATTTCTTATTCTATATCAATAGCCTACCCCTCTAACGCTTCCTCAAGACAATTCTGCTACATTACTTCAAAATCGAAAGCTCCCCGCCGGCCCACGAAATCGGGCCGCCAAGGTACTCAGGAGAGTTAATTTGGCGTTACACCAGCCATCGCCCGGCAACCTTCGCCGGCAAGGAAGCCGCCAAAAATGCCGCCAGCCCGGCGCCGCCAGAGCCCCCCGTGAAGGCGGCCTACTTCAGCGAGTGGCGGACGTTCACCAGGTAGCCGATGCTTTCCGCAAGCTGGTGAAACATGATCTGGCTCCTGGCGTTGGAGCCATCGAACCGCTTGGCATGGGCATCGGCCGCGGCCAGAAAGGACGATTTGCCCAGGCGCCGGTAATGGAAGCAATATGGGTTGCGCACCTTGGCATCGCTGCCCGCCACGGGCTCGTAGACCAGCGCAACGCGGCAACTGTTGCCATGGAAGCTGCCCCGCAGAGCCGCGTCCAGGAGAAGCGTCTCGTCATGGATCAGCTTCGCGACAGGCTCGAACGAATCGGCCCGTTCCTTATCCCGCGTATAGACGGCGGGGCGGGAGGACCAGGAGCCATACTGCCAAAAGAATCCGGAAAACAGGAAGACCTTACCCTTGCGAACGAAGTCGCGCAGGGCTTCGCTTACGTTGCTGAACGTATTCCGTGGCTCAAGCGGAGCGAACAGCACGATCAGGCCGTAAACGCCCAATACGGTCACGCCCCAGTCGAACAAATACAAATATCCGCTCCCAGCCATTTGAACGGCCTTGCCGTACAGCGGGGATTCAACGATCCATTGTCCGTTGAATTCCTCCACGACTGCGTGAACGCCACGGAGCAGCCACCGATCCAAGCCGGGAAACAACTCCACAGGAAGTGTGTAGAACGAAAAAACCGCGAGAGTGCCGAAGAAGAGCTGCCACTGCCGGTAATGGATCTGGTTGGTGAGCACCTTTATAGACCACAGAAGAGGCCGCAGCGGAGCGACGGCTCCAAGGGATACCAGGAGACGGCGCTGCGAGGAAATCGCTTCCCAAACCGGATGGATAAAACGCTCATCGAAAAGTATCTCGGAAAAATGCGTGCGGTATCTTGCCCTCACCCAGTACACGATCGCGCCAAGCACCAGGATAAACACGCTGACGGCGATAAATGTGGTGAGTCTGTGTTGAGCCGATATACGGCTGGTAAAGAAGCAAAAGAAGATGGCAGCCACGATAGGTTGCGTGATGTGAGTACCGAAGTCAGATCCTGAGAACTTCGATATATATATATGAAAAGGATAAAACACGATACGGACGAACCAATTAACGATAAATCCGCCAACGACTACTATAATAGGCATTATAAAAATAGCAGCAGTCGCAGCCAACGATAAGACCATAAACATCGCTGCTGGTTGCGCGGACGATCTTGCGAGTTCGTCTAACATCGTGACAAGAATCCTACCGGACGTGGTTGAAAGAATTAGGCTCCGTGGGCGGTGAATACGGCCTGAAGCTCGGTAACCATCTGTTTCATTTCTCTGTCGCACTGGCCGTGGTTAATCTGCGACTGGTCCAGAGTTGCACCGAAGAGTATTGAGTGGCTGTTAACGCGGTTGTAGAAGAAGCCGCCCATGTCCACGTCGAACACAGCGCGGACGTTTTCCCCCTGTCCGGCCAGGACCAGCGCGCCATCCAGCAGGGCCAGGGCGTTGTGCACTTTGGGCAGCAACTCCTCCCAAAGCTTGATTTGCGCATCCGGCGTGCAGCTTGGGCCGGAAAAACGTTCCAGCAATTGCTTCAGATACTTGTGATTGCTCGACCTGCCGATGACCTGCAAGCCGTGCTCCCCATTCTCGCCGTCAGGGAGAGTGAGAACCGCGTAGGCCGCATAGTTCAGGCCGATCGGGGGCCGGCGGAGCTTGACGTTATTGTCGAGGACATCTTGTACGATGGAGACTTTAACTTCTGCCATGCTAATCATGAGCCGCTTTCCGCACCTTGGAGCCCTTAGTTTCATCCAATGCCCCGGCTATGTGCTTGACGGCAACCGCGAAATGCTGTTCCGCCAGGCCGGTATTCAGGGGCTGCTGGTCCAGGGTCGCGGCAAAAAGCCAGCCGTAGCTTCCGACTGTTCCGTAGAACAGCCCTCCAACCTCGGCATCGAGCACCACCCTTGTCAGGGAGGAAGGGGCGCCATCGGCTTCCAATGGCTCCAGGCTCCAGAGTTTGCTGAAAAAATTCGCCACGGGAGCAACGCTTTGCTGCCAGATCTCGACCTGCCGCTCCGCCGTATGCCCCAAGGCTTCCAGGCCGTGAAGCCGGATCAGGGCCTCTATGGCTCTTAGATTGGCCGCATGAGGCCAGACATCGGAGAACGCTTTTCCTAATCGCCTGTCCGGCACAAAAATAGCAAATTGCAAGCCATCCGAAAGATCTACCGTGCGTTGAAGAAGGAGCCCAATCCCTGAAGGCAAACTATCCCCCTGCCATAAAGGTATTTGCAAAACAAATGCGACCGCCGAAGCAGGCGCGAGCCTAGCCTCGAAGCTATATATTGTCGATACTAAATTCGATTGCGGCTACGCCCGCCCGCCTTTATTCGCCGTACCAAAAATCGTTGAAGCCGCCCCCGGTGTGCTGCCAGTAGCGCCCGCGCCGCCCAGCGGTCTCGTCCGGCTCATCCTCCGCGATGGGCCGGCGGCTCGCCGCAGACAGGTCCACCGCGACCGGCGCCAGGTGGTCGCGGCCTTTGACGATGCGGTCCCACTTGCCTTCGAGCGCCAGCGTAATGCGCCGCTCGTGGCCGTAGACATCGGGGAAGGTGCGCAACTCGCCATTCTCGCCCGCGAGCACGGTGAAGTAGGTTATGTGCACGGGGATTTTGTGCTCGATGGCGATCTCGTTGTTGAGCGGGCCGTTATGAAGCGCGTCCTCGACCTGCGCCGCCGTCCAGCCCTTGTCCTCCCTAAGCGCGACCCTTGCGAGGCCAACCGGATCGGCAACCCGCATGCAGCCATGGCTGTAAGTGCGGCTCGCGACGTTGAACATCCATTTGTCCCCGGCGCGCGTGTCGTGCATGAACACGGTGTGCTGGCTGGGGAACGAGAATTTCACCTTGCCCAGCACGGTCTTGGGGCCGTTCGGCTGGATCACGTCGTAATCGAGGATGTTGGTGTTGCTCCAATTAACGCGGTGCCAATCCACAAACTTGCCGTCCTTCGTGCGCAACTCAAGCTGCCACTGGCGCATTAGCGCGCCGCCGCGCAGGAGGCTCGGCCAAAGCTCGCGCACCTTGATCGAGTCGGGCACGATCCAGGTGGGGCGGAAGGTGATCTTCTTGAGGTTGCGGGTGAAGATCGGCGTCTGCTTGTCCTTTTCGCCCGCGACGATGCGCACCTCGCGCACGACCTTGCCGTCCTTCACCACGCGCTGGGTGAAGTCCGGCAGGTTGTTCCAGATGTAGACGCTGCCCATGTCGGCGGGCATCCAGCGCCATTCCTCCATGTTGGCGAGCAGACGCTTGGCCTCGGCGCTCTTCTTGCCGCGGCTAAGCACGGCCAGATATTTCTGGCGCAGCTTCTCGAACTGCGGATGCTGCGGATTGAGTCCGCGCAGATAGGCGCCAGCGTCGTCCGCCGCGGAAATCCCGTCGAGGATCGCTTGCGGTTTCAGAAGTTGCGGCCGGCGGTCGAGATAGGAGCTAAGCTGCTCCGATGGATTGACGATGCGCCCGCCGCGCGCATAGCGCCCGTATTTCAGGATCGCCTGGGAGATTTTGATCTCGTCGTTGGCAACAACCTCGAACGGCGCGCCCACCACGTCTATAAGAGGCAGGCGGAAATCGCCCGCATCCAGCCCCCATTCGCCGGCGCGCTTGATCTCGGCAAACACCGCACTTCCCTTGGGCGAGGGCACGCCCAGCGGCGTCAGCCAAAGCGGAGCATAGCCGCGCGCTTCGTAGAAGGCCAATAGCGCCGCGCGTTCGTTGCGCTCCTCGTCCGTCTGCCCCTCGGGCATGGCCGCAAGCGCCTTGCGCAGGGCCTCCGCTTCAGGTGACGCCGGAGCTTGCGCTGCTGTGTTTGCCGGCGCCGGCTCGCTCGCGGGCTTCCCGGCTTGATGCGCGGCCACCACCGGCACAGGGACAAGGGCATTTGCCGCCGGCTGCTCGCTTTCGGGTTTCGCAGCTGCGGCTTCCGGCCCTGCCGGAGCCGGAGCAACGGTGTCCGCCGCCACGGGCTGCCCGGCGGCCGGTTTGGCTACAGCCGGTCCTGGCGCGGACAATGCGGCGTCTTGCGGAGCGGCCGGCTGCTCCTCCGCGTGCAAAAGCCCCGAAGCGCCAAGCGCAATCGCAAAAGCTCCAGCTGCGAAGATAGCCTTGTGAGTCATCTCAATTCTCCCTTGGACAGCTCAATCGCTAGCAGGGAAAAGTAAATAATGCCAGCACGAGCGTCCCACAGGAATGGCGCGTGTCTTCTGTGCCGCTATGGCGCCGTCTTCGGCAGTCTGGCGAAGTAGATCGAAACTGCGTCGATCTCGGCCGGAGAAAGCTTCTTCGCGATCTTCGCCATCTCCGAGCCGGGATCGTTTTTTCGCGAGCCATCCTGCCAGCCGAGGAGCTGGTTTCTGAGGTAGAGCGGCTGCTGGCCGTGGAGCACCGGGATCTTGTTGTCCGAGGCTATGGCCTTCGCGCTGTGACAGGAAACACAGGGCGGGAGGCCTCTGCCGGCTTCGCCCGCCTCCGCCAGCGCTATCCCGGATTGCGGAGCTTCCGGAATATTGGTCGATAGCGGCAGCGGCGGGAGGCTGGCGTAGTGGGACGAGAGAGCCTCGATCTCCGCAGCGGAGAGATTTTGCGCGACAACTTGCATCACGCGGCTTTCCCTTGTGCCGGACTGAAAATCCCTGAGCTGTTTGGCAAGATATTCCTTCGTCAGCCCGGTGAGATTGCTGAAGGCAGAGCCGGCGTCCCCTTCGCCGTTGGCCCTGTGGCAGGCGTCGCAGGCGACGACGCCGTCCTGGAGGCGTCCCTTAGCCACCAGATTCTCCACGGGTGGGGCCGTCTCGGAGCGCTGCTGGCCTGCTGCTGCCGCTTCGCTCCAAAACAGGCTTGCGGCTGCAATCGAGAACAGCGCAAGACCGCGCAACGTCACGGCCCAAAGTGGCGTGCGAATACTCATCCCCTCCCAATTCTACGCTTCCGGCAGCCCCTATCACGGCTGTGGCAGGGTGCGAAATCACAGATAATTTATCTGCCTGGAAAAATGGCCGTGGCCGCCGGCCGCTCCGGGATTCACGCCTGCTTAAGGCGCTTTCGCGTAAGCGCGGAGCATAAGCTTTAAGCGTGAGGTGAGTTGTGGCCTTAAATCATGGAAAAATTCGTACCGCCGCCGTGCGTCGCAAGGAGCTTGCGCAATTGCTTGGCATTCGCGGAGACGAGGCGGCGGACCTGAGCCTGAGCGGGCGGCTTAGGATCATCGCGAAGCTGAAGGCGGCGCGGCGCGTGGAAATTGCGCGCGGGCGTTCCGGCTCGTGGCTCTACGACGTGAACCGCCACCTGAACCTGTGCACCGTGCTCCGGCTGGAATACGAGGCGCTGGCGGACTATTTCGCCAAGGGTGCGGCCGGCGGTTGCCATCCCAAGCCCGAACGCGCCGGCGCCCGCTCGTGATGCAACGGTTGGCATAGCGGCTGGCCTTGCGGCACTCGCGGCGATGTGTAAGAATTAGCCAATTGATACACATGAAAGGCGACATGCGCACCGCCATCGAAATCGACTCCGGGCTGATGGCAAAAGCAACGAGCCTTTTGGGCCTTACGACAAAGCGCGAAACCGTGGAGGAGGCGCTTCGCCTCCTCGTGCGCCTGAAATCGCAAGAAGCGATCCGTGGCTATCGCGGCAAGCTCGCCTGGGACGGCGATCTGGAAGAGATGCGGCTGGACCGTGATACTCACCGATAGCACTGTTTGGATCGATTACTTCAACGGCCGGATTACACCGGAAACAGACGCGCTCGATAGGCTTTGGGGCCAGAAGCGTATCCTGACAGGAGACCTCATACTGGCGGAGGTCTTGCGGGGGGCCGGAGCAAAGAGGACTGCCGCACAGCGCAAAAACTCTTCGAAGCCATGGAGACGCGAAACCTTTGCGGCCGGGATATTGCCGTGAGGGCGGCACAAAACTACCGTGCGCTCCGCGCCAAGGGAATTACGCCGCGCAAGACCATCGACATAATCATCGGCACACACTGCATCGTGCACGGAGTGCCCCTGCTTCATGCCGATAGGGATTTCGATGTACTGGAGGGGGAGCTTGGTCTTGTGGTGCTCAGATGAATTCCCAAACCGCCGTGCGGGCGGAGGCAGTTCGTCACAATTCCGCGGGAATTGACCAATACCGCCCACATATGTATTAGCCGCCGCGAGGCAATCTCGCGTTGTGCTGAACCGTTTGCGGAGGCGGGCTGTGTGGGACTTGCAAACTCCCGAGGCGATGAAGGCGCTGGCGAGCCGGCTCGCGGCATTGGTTTCGCCTGTCGATTTCATCGCGCTTTACGGCGAGCTGGGCGCGGGCAAGACCACCTTCGCGCAAGGGCTCCTGCCCGCGCTTGGCGTGACCGAAGCCGTGACGAGCCCGACCTACGGGCTGGTGCACAGCTATGCGGCGGGCGCGCGCAAGGTCGATCATTGCGATTTCTACCGGCTCGGCCCCGGCGAGGAAGAGGAGACCGGCTTCCACGAGATCTGCGCCACGAGCGTCGTTGTGGCGGAATGGCCGGAGGCGATCCAGGCAGTCCTGCCCGCGAGCCGGCTTGAGGTGCGCATCGAGGGCGGTGGCGAAGCACGGCGCGTTTCACTCAGCGGCTTCGGCGCGTGGGAGAAGAAGCTCAAGCGCTTCCGCGAGATCGAGGCGTTCCTGGCGAAGCACGGCTTGGGCGATGCGCGGTGCACCGCGATCAGGGGCGATGCCTCGGCGCGGTTGTTTTCAAGGCTTGCATATGCGGGGGGCAATGAGGCCCTGACTAAGGGAATCTTCCCTCACCCAGCCCTTCTCCCCATGGGAGAGGAGACGCTGGAACTCTCGCCGGGGATAATTCAGGGGTCCCTTCTCCCATTGGGAGAAGGGCAGGATGAGGGGTTGTGCGCCCCGTTCAAGGCACCATCCAGCCCCCACACAGCCAACACCGTCATGCTGATGGACTGGCCGCCGCAACCCGATGGCCCGCCGATCCGCGACGGCCGCCCCTACTGCGAAATCGCGCACCTCGCCCGCGAGGGCAGCCCCTTCATCGCGATTTCCGAATGGCTGCGCGGCAAGGCCGGCATCGGCGCGCCAGCCATACTCGCGAGCGACCTGGGCGCGGGGCTTTTTCTCGCGGAGGATCTGGGCGACTCCGTTTTCGGCCAGCTCATCGCGGAAGGCGCGCGCATAGAACCGCTCTATACCCTGGCCGTGGATGCCCTGCTCGCCATCCGCGCCTCGCAGCCGCCGCAAGCCCTGCCCTTGCACGGCGGCGTGCCTTACCGCGTGCCTGACTTCGACCGCGAGGCGCTGGAGGTCGAGCTGGACCTGCTGTTGCAGTGGTATTTCAAGCTGCAAACGGGTGAAGCGGCCTCGCCGGAACTGAGCGCATCGTTTTTCGCCGCATGGTCGCCCTTCCTCGACTGGCTCGAAACGCAGCCGAAAGACCTGGTGCTGCGCGACTATCATTCGCCGAACCTCCTGCTTTGCGAGAGCCGGAGCGGGCTTCGCCGCCTGGGCGCGATCGACTTCCAGGACGCGGTTTGGGGCCATCCGGCCTACGATCTCGTCTCGCTCCTCCAGGACGCCCGGCTTGAGGTGCCGGAGGAGGCCGAGCGCGCGCTGTTCGAGCGCTATTGCGACGGCGCGGCGAAGGCCGATGCCAGCTTCGGCCGCGATGCCTTCGCCAAAGCCTACGCCATCCTCGGCGCCCAGCGGAATACCAAGATCGCGGGCATCTTCGCCAGGCTCTCCATGCGCGACGGCAAGCACGGCTATCTGGCACATTTGCCACGCATCCTCCGCTATTTGTTTAGGAATCTTGCTCACCCCGGTCTCAAATCGCTCGACGCATGGTATGAAGTGCACCTGCGCCCCTTGGAGACGGTCCGGCAGCAACAGCAGGGAGCGCGGAAATAGAGGGGGAGATGGCTCAGATCGAAACCGCGATGGTGCTGGCCGCAGGGCTTGGCACGCGCATGCGCCCGCTTACGGATCGCATTCCGAAGCCGTTGGTGACGCTCGGCGGGCGAACCTTGCTCGATCATGTGCTCGACAGGCTGGCGGATGCCGGCATAAGGCGCGCGGTGGTGAACGTGCACCATTTCGCCGATCAGATCGAAGCGCAGCTCAAGGCGCGCAAGGAGCCCGCGATCACCATCTCCGACGAGCGCGGCGCGATCCTGGAAACGGGCGGCGGCGTGCTCAAGGCGCTCCCGGTTCTGGGCGCCTCGCCGTTCATGGTGCACAACTCAGACTCCGTCTGGACCGAAGGCGCACGCTCCAATCTCCGGGCGTTGATGGACGCCTGGACGCCGCACCGCATGGACTGCCTCCTGTTGCTGGCGCACCGCGACTCAAGCATTGGCTTCGATGGCCGGGGCGACTATTACATGGATGCGTCCGGCCGGTTGGCGCGGCGGACCGGCAGCGAGGAAGCGCCTTACGTGTTTGCCGGCGTCTCGATCCTGAAGCCCGGGCTTTTCGAGGGCGTCACGGAACGGGCATTCTCGCTGGTCAAGACTTTCGACCGGGCAATGGCGCGGAATGCGCTTTACGGCGTAGTGCTCGAAGGAACCTGGATGCACGTGGGCACGCCGGACGCGTTGATGGAGGCGGAGAGCCATCTCAATGAAGGACAGCGGCGCCGGGCTTAGCGCGATATTTGCTGGGGCATGTCACCTGGGCGCCGGGGGGGCCTTGAACGACGAGAATCTCCCCTCACCCCAGCCCTCTTCCCATGGGAGAGGGAGTTCCGCCGTGCCCGTTGTCCGGGCGTCCCCTCTCCCATCCATATC
>PMBZ01000263.1 GCA_003153975.1 Hyphomicrobiales bacterium | reverse complement strand
CAGATCGAGCCCGGCCCGATGCCGACTTTCACCGCGTCCGCGCCCGCGTCGATCAGCGCCTTCGTGCCATCGGCGGTCGCGACGTTGCCCGCGATCACCTGCACCGCGCTGGATGCGTGCTTGATGCGCCGCACCGCGTCCAGCACGCGCTGGGAGTGCCCATGCGCGGTATCGACCACGATCAGGTCCACGCCCGCGTCGATCAGGTACTCGCTGCGCCGGAACCCTTCGTTACCGACCGAAGTTCCAGCGGCCACGCGTAAGCGGCCCTGCTCGTCCTTGCAGGCCAGCGGATGCTGCGCCGCCTTCTCTATGTCCTTCACCGTGATCAGCCCGACGCAGCGGTAGTCCTCGTCGACCACCATGAGCTTCTCGATCCGGTGCTTGTGCAAGAGCCGCTTCGCCTCGTCGCGGCCGATGTTTTCCCGGACCGTGATGAGGTTCTCCTTGGTCATCAGCTCGAAGACCGGCTGGCTGAAATTGGTGGCGAAGCGCACGTCGCGGTTGGTGAGGATGCCCACGAGCTTGCCCTGGCCGCCGCCCTGCGCCTGCTCGGCCACCGGAATGCCCGAAATCCTATGAGTCTTCATCAGCGCCAGCGCTTCCTTGAGCGTGGCGGTGGGCGTGATGGTCACGGGGTTCACGACCATGCCGGATTCGAACTTCTTGACCTGGCGGATGTGCTGGGCCTGCACCTCGGGCTCAAGATTGCGATGGATCACGCCGATGCCGCCCGCCTGCGCCATGGCGATGGCCAGCGGCGCTTCGGTGACGGTATCCATGGCGGCCGAGACGATCGGAATATTCAGCCGGATGCTTTTCGTGAGGTTCGTGGTGACGTCCACCTCCGACGGCAGCACATCCGAAAGCCGCGGCTGCAAAAGCACATCGTCGAAGGTAAGCCCCGTCTTCTGCCGGATGATGGCCATTTCGAATATCCCCGCCGCGTGAGCGCGTTTCGTTGTGATGGAATTTGGTGGGGGTTTAACACCCCTTTCCCGATCTGTAAAATGTGGCTTCAACATCATCCTGTCCAGCCTCGGCCCTGGAGGCGGCGGCCGCTGCTTTTCCGAAGCGCGGCGGATAGGCGCAACCTCGCAGGCCCGCACCGCTCATGGTAGCTCTTGCAGTCCGGGTGCGGCCTGCGCTTAATAATGCGCATTGGCTGCCGCAAGGCAGTATGGGCCGCCCCGGCGGCATTTGGGGAGTGCTAGGTCAGGAATGGGAATGGAGCTGTTCGAACTTACCGATGACGTTTTGCTAGCGGGCCAGATCGGCCCGGATACGATCCCGTTTATTGCGGAGCAGGGCATCCGCTCTATCATCTGCAACCGCTTCGACGGCGAGGTGGAAGGCCAGCCTGATTTCCCGTCGGTCGAGCGGGCCGCGGCGGCGCAGGGCATCAAGGCGGTGTACCTGCCCGTGCTGCAACCGCCGCAGCCGATCTCGGACGAGGAGGGCGCCGCCTTTGGCGAGGTGCTTGCATCGCTGCCGAAGCCTACGCTCGCCTATTGCCGCACCGGCTCGCGCTCCGTGATCCTGTGGGGTTTGAGCGAAGCACCCCGCCGGCCGTTCAAGGAGATCGTCATCGCGGGAATTGGTGCCGGCTATGACCTGACGAGCTGGGTGCCGCGCTTCCAGCAGCTCCATAAGCCCACGCCGTAAGGGGGCAAGCCGGCCGGCAGTTTTACGGAGTGCCCCCTCATCCTGCCCTTCTCCCCGAGGGGAGAAGGGACGCCCGAACTGGCCGCAGCGGCATTTCTGGGGTCCTCTCTCCCCTTGGGGAGAGAGACAGAGTGAGGGGGGACTCTTTAAGCGGCTCAACCGGATTTCGTATTACGCGGCTTTGAGGGGCAGGGCGCACCAGTTCGGGCGGTGGCCGGAATGGGCGAGGAGCTTGAGCAGGTCCGCCGTGGCTATGGTGGTGGTCGCGGTGTTGACCAGCGGATGGGCGCTGACGGTCTCAGCCTTCCGCATGCGCTCATCGAGCACGGCCTTCACGCGGTGCTGGCGGTCGTTGAAGGTGGCGAAGGGCGTCACGCTGCCGGGCAGAACCTTGAGCGTAGTGCCCAGCGTTTCGGATGATGCGAAAGAGAAGCGGCCCACGGCACCGAGGCGCTTGGCCAGCTCCTTGAGGTTGAGCGGAGGTGTCAACAGGTGCATCGTGACGAGGTAAAGCTGCTTGCCCTTGTCCTCGACGAGGATGTTCTTGACCGGAAATTCCCACTGCGCGGCGTGCTGGGCGGCGAGGCTCTCCGCGGTCATCACCTCTTCGTGCTCGACCGTCTGCGAGGCGATGCCCAGCTCGTCGAGCAGCTTGAAAAATGCGTGTCTGCCGTTCATGCGGCGACTATAAGCGCGCCCGTGCGGGAGAAATCAACCTAAGACGATGGAGGGAGCGCATACCGCAGCACGGCGATTTCCTCGTCGCCTGACGCGCAGATCTCCAACACCTGGTTCATCAAGTCGGGGGTATCCGCGAGTTCATCCAGCGCGACCTCGAACAATTCGAGCTGAAGATCTAGGTTCATGCCCACGGGTCCGTTCAAGCAAATCAGCCCCGCGTGGATTTCCACTCCCGCATACTGACCCGTCGCGCCAGGCGCTGCTTCCGGCCCCCGGAAATCGGCTGAGTTTTTCGTCACGAATGTCCAGCCGCCGTCCAGGATAACAGCTTTCAGGTTCCAATCCTTCCAGCCGCTCTTTTTGAGCCATACAATGTGCGATGCCTCGTGCCCTCGTGCCAGGGCGATTTTCGCGAGTTTCTGACTGAGGCATTCATCGATCAGGAATTTCATTTCGCGCTGCTTCGGCGAGGTATCCGGCGATCCGCGACGATCTTGGCGCCCTTGGGCAGCGCATGCTTTTTCGGCCGGCCACGGGGAGGAACGGCTTTCGCATAGAAAGCGGCAAGTTCTACCTGCTCGGGGCTGAGGCTTGGGTATGCGTCCAGGATGCCGGAGATCTCGATGCCTTTTTCGACCGAGGCCGCCACGTCATAGACCGGCACACGCGTTCCGGCGATTACCGGCGTTCCGCTTAGGATTTCCGGATCGCAGACGACCATTTTCTTTGCATTAAAGAGGCGGAGAAGGCGCTCCTTAACGTCGCAGACGGCAGGCGCCAAATCGATTTTTAGCGGGGCATCGCTGAACACGAGCCAGTCGTGGCTGTATTCCCCATGATGGGGGCTCAGAAAGACGTCGCTTACGCGGGGCGCCGTCGCGGAGATGGCCTTCAGCCGCTCGCTGGTGGTCAGCTTCTCCGCCGTGCGGAAATAGAAAGCGATGATCGCGCAAGCCCACGGCCGGACATAGCGATCATGGTTCTCGCGAATGAAGCTGCTGAGAAGCAACTCCTCTGGCAGCATTTTCTCGTCATAGAGGCGGTTGACATCGCGCACGGTGACGGATGCAACGAGGGCGGCTTCCGCCGTGGTCAACTCTTCCATAATGTGCGCCATGACCGGCCTTATAACGTTTCCGAGCTACCGGAAGATATATGCGGACATGGGAGTGCGATCAAGGGCGCGGCATGCCCGAATCCCGTGGACTTATCGCCAAGAGGATCTCGTTCCGCGCGGCCCGGCTTCCCAGGCGTCGCGGCGCAGTATACGCTTAGGGCTCACCGATTGCCTCGATTGAGCCCATTTATGTCTCAAGGGTCTCGGTCCCAACGGCCGCGTGCTCATGAAGGCGCCCAACATGGCAGATGACAACCGCTTGCCCCGATTCGCCATCCTCATCGATGCCGACAACACCTCGCCGCGCATCGCCGCGGGGCTTTTCGAGGAAGTCGCCAAGTTCGGCGAGGCGAGCGTGCGGCGGATCTATGGAGACTTCTCGGGCCAGCGCTTGAAGTCCTGGGCCGAGATCCTGCAAAAATACGCGATCGATCCGTACCAGCAATTCGCCTACACGACGGGGAAGAACGCATCCGACATCGCGCTNNGTCTCCTCGGACAGCGACTTCACGCGCCTTGCATCGCGGCTCCGCGAGCAGGGCGCCGACGTTTACGGGTTCGGCGAGCAGAAGACCCCAGAAAGCTTCCGGCAGGCTTGCCGCCGTTTCATCTATACCGAGAACCTGCTGCCCGAGGCCCAGGCAGCGGCTCGCGAGGAAGGCCCCTCCTCCAAGCCTCTTCAGCCCCCGAGCGCGGCCATCCCCATATTGAACAAGGCCATCGAGCAGATGGAGACGGAGGACGGCTGGGTGGGCTTGGGGTTAGTGGGGCAGCGGCTCGCCAACATCGCGTCCGACTTCGACCCGCGCACTTACGGCTACCGGAAGCTCAGCGATCTTGTCCGGAAGACCGGAGCCTTCGATATCGATCAGCCGGAGGGGCGCGCCATGCGGATCAAAGCAAAGCCGGTGCAAACCGTCAAAGGCAGGCGTTAGGCCCAAAAAGGAACAATAGTGAGAAAACGAAACGTCAAGCATTTCCTGACGAAGCCCCGGGGCAGGCTGGAGAACACGGAAACCAACATGACAGTCTCCATGTCGCGGGCAACCGCCGCGCGGCTGAGAGAAATCGCAGCCGCCGAAAACACCTCGATGCAGCAGCTCATCGATGTTGCCGTCGGCGAATGGCTCGCCCGCCGTTCGGCTTAGCCCGATATCGAGGGCTGCTTGACCTGCCAGCCTCCAGCGGCGAAGCGAAATGGCTGCCGCCATGGCGGAGATGGACGGCGGCCACTCGGGGCAGCCAAGCGATCAATCCTGCTGCCAGCCGCCGCGATGGTGTTGCAGGTGACGGTGCATCGTCATGCGCCACATCGGGCCATTCCGCTGCGCCGCGCTAGCGGAGGCCCAGCTGAATCCGGGATATAATTGTATTATTTTGTGCCACTCCGGTTTCCTGAAACTGGCCGGCAATTTGATCCGGGAAAGGCCGGGAGGCGGGCCGCAACGCGCTGCCGCGGAAATACCCGCCAAGGGAGCCACCCCCTTGGTTACATTCCGCACGGAAATGCACAAGTATATTTCCTGTTTTGCGCAGACCAAAACCGGGGCGGAGCCAACTGAGGCGATGTTATCTGGGGGCTAAACGGCATCCCCAATTTTTCTGCATGTACTCATTCCTTAGGTTGCGCTATCTAGTTCTACTGCCGCTCGCGCCGGAAGGAGGCGAAGCCGCAAAGACTGCCCAGCGACGAGAGCACCGATGCCCAAGATCACCCCCCATGAAGCGCTGATATACATCATGATCACCATGTCCGCCGTGGACCGGCAAATCTCCGATCATGAGCTTGAACGCATCGGGCAAATCGTGCGCCAGCTGCCGGTGTTCATGGGCTACGACTTCGATAGCCTCGCCAACGCCGCCGAAAGGTGCGGCGAGCTTTTGAGCCGGGAGGACGGTCTGGATGAGCTGCTGGAACTCGTGGCGGCCGCACTTCCGAAAAAGCTCTATGAAACCGCCTATGCGCTGGCTGCCGAGGTTGCCGCGGCGGACCTACGGGTGCCGGTCGAGGAAATCAGGTTCCTGGAGCTTTTGCGGGACGCGCTTCACCTCAATAAGCTCGATACGGCCGCCATCGAGCGCTGCATCCGCGCGCGGCACCAGACCATCTAATATCCGCCGCCAAGAACTTCGGNNCGGCTGCGCCCCTATCTTGCCCCACTCGCCGGCGAAGACAATCGCACGCTTGAGGCCGGCTATTGCCAGCACGCTTAGCGAGGCAAGGAATGCTGCGCTCAAGCTGGCGGTCTTACCTTAACCCCGTGACTTGCGAGGCGATGAGCCTGCGCGAAACTGGAGATTGCTTGCAAAAAATGCCGCTACAGCTTGCATTTCTGTGCGCACTGTTTTCGCTCCTGCTGAGCGGGCCGGCAGCCGCTGCATCGGTTTCGCAGGAAGGCTTTAAGGCATTCCTCGGCTCTTTCCGCGCGAAGGCGGTTGAAAAAGGCGTGCGGCCCGATGTCTACGACGCGGTAACGCGGGATCTTACCGCCGATTTCTCGCTGCCGGACCTCGATATCCCGGAGCGGGCTGGCAAGCAGCCGGGCCAGCCCGAGTTCGTGCGCACGCCCGAGCAATATCTGAGTGCGAAGTATCTTGGCGATCTGGCCGGACAGGGCCGCAAGTTTTACGCCGCGCACAAGGCCACGCTCGACGCCATCGAGAAGGCCTACGGCATCGATCTCCACATCGTGCTTGCGGTGTGGGGCCGGGAGACCGCGTTCGGCACCTCGAACGATTCCACATATAATGCGCTGCAAGTGCTGGCCACCTTGTCTTATGCGGGCAACCGCAAGGACTTGTTCCAGAAGAACTTTATCTACGCGATCCGGATGGTGCAGGACGGCGTGATCGCGGCCAGGGACATGAAAAGCTCATGGGCCGGCGCGATGGGGCTCGCGCAATTCATGCCCGAGGACTATTACCTCCATGCCGTGGACATGGACGGCGACGGCAAGAAGGACATCTGGCATTCGGTGCCGGACGCGCTGGCCTCGCTTGCCAACAACCTTCATGGTATCGGCTGGGACCGCACGCAGCCCTGGGGTTTAGAGGTCCGCGTGCCCGCCAGCGTCGATTGCTCGCTGGGCTATCTCGACATTCGCAAGCCCGTGAGCGAATGGGCGGCGATGGGCATCGCACCGCTCAAGGGAGAGGCGTTCCCGCCGGAAACCTTGGGCTGGCAGGCATCGCTGCTTCAGCCCGCCGGCGTCTACGGCCCTGCTTTTCTCACTTTCCAGAATTTCCAGGCGATCCGGGAATATAACAAGTCGGACCTCTATGCCCTGTTCGTGGGAGATCTCGCGGATCGCATCCGTGGCGGCGGCGGTTTCATGCGCCGTTGGGACACGATAGTGCAAATTCCCACAGCGGATGTCGAATATATGCAGACGCGCCTTGCGGCGCTCGGCCTGTACGGCGACACCATCGACGGCAAGGCGGGCGGGCGCACGCGCAGCGCGGCGGGCGCCTATCAGAAGCGCGCCGGCATGCCGCAGACCTGCTGGCCCACCAAGGAGCTTATCGCCCATCTCAAGGCGCAAGAGCAAAATGCTCCGGCAAACGTGCGATAGGGCATCCCTGCCAAGCCAGCCCGCGTTGTGCCGGGAGCGGAAATACTCACTGTGAGCAGATCCGGGCAGCTGAACCTCCAGAATCGGACTTATCAGCGCTGGAGCGAATGGTTTCGCCACGCCCACTGCCGCGCAGGCTTGAAGTGTTTACGCGGCGGCCGGTTCCGCCGGGCGTTTATTCACAATAAGCTTATGATCTGGCTAGCCTTATGCCATATTCAATGGTTAACACGTAATCTCAAACCAGTTCCGGGCTAGGGGGTGCTGGGAGATCGGAGGGATAACCATGAAACCGCGATCCATGAAGCATGCAAGCGCATGCTTGGTACTTTTGGCGATCGCGGCTACGGCGGGTGCGGTGAATGAGACGCTGGCTCAGCCGCTGCCCGTAAGTTACGAGGACGTTACGAAGTTTCTAGGCCGGCTGGCGCCCAGTTGGGCCGGGGACCAGAAGAACGTTGACGCGCTTCTGGCCGAAAAGGGCATGCGGATGAACGCTCCGATCTTCATCCGGATTTACAAGGAAGAGTCCGAACTCGAAATCTGGAAGCTCAAGGACGGCCGCTTCCAGCATTTCCGCACGTATCCGGTTTGCGCGTGGTCCGGCGGTTTAGGCCCCAAGCTCCGGGTAGGCGACAAGCAAACGCCTGAAGGTTTCTACACGGTAAGCCACGGGCAAATGAACCCGAACAGTCATTACCACCTTGCCTTCAACATCGGCTTTCCCAACGCCTACGATTCTGCGAATGGGCGCACGGGCTCCGCCGTTATGGTGCACGGCGACTGCAAATCGGCTGGCTGCTTCGCCATGACCGACGCCCGCATCGAGGAAATCTACGCCCTGGCCCGCAAAGCCTTCGACGGCGGCCAATCGTACTTTCATGTGCACATCATGCCGTTCCGCATGACCACCGCGAACATGGCGAGCCATCGGGATAGCCCTTGGTATCCTTTCTGGCTGAGGCTCAAGGAAGGCTACGACTCCTTCGAAGCCACGGGCAAGCCGCCCATCGTGAAGGTCTGCGGGAAGCAGTACATGGTGAATGTCAGTTTCCCCGGCTTGGCGGCGGACCCAAGCCCGGGCGCCGCCTGCCCCGTCTACGCCAAGATCGATCCCGCAAAGCTTCCGGGCATCGATGGCGCGCAAGGCAAGATGCTGGCCAGCCTGAGCAAGCCTGGCGCGCAATGGAATGCGGTGCCGGTTACGTCGAACGTTCCGGCTACGCCAGAAAGCGAACAAGCCTCCGAGGCGGCTGCGGATAGTTCCGCCTCACCTGCGGGAGCCGGCCCAGCCACAGAGCGCGTGCGGGTCTCCACGGCAGTTGCCGCGGATACGTCTGCGGCGCCGCCTG
>PMBZ01000230.1:6045-6182 GCA_003153975.1 Hyphomicrobiales bacterium | reverse complement strand
ACGCCCGTTTTCTTGCCTTGCCCGATGCTGCGCCCGTGGAAAATATCGCTGGAATACTGAGCGGCCAAGGCGCGGGCTTCGTTCAAGCGGATCTTATGGACCGGCCCCAAGCTGCGCTCATGCGATTTGCCATGCTT
>PMBZ01000230.1:271-5950 GCA_003153975.1 Hyphomicrobiales bacterium | reverse complement strand
GAAAGCTACAATTCAGTTGGCATTAAGCATGTCGTCATGCGTGCATGAGCGCTTTGCGCCCCGCAGTCTGCGCAAAAATCTCAGGCGGCACAGGGCCGTTTTGCTGGGGACTTAAGACTTCTCTAAATTCTTGCCCAGGCCAGAAGCCGAACAAGTCTTCGGATTCCAGCCCTATCTATGTTTACGGCTAGGCTCGGTTGGAGGAACGGAGAACGAACGCCATTCATATACAGTATAAATAAAGCAATACCGGCAAACATACCATGGCACTCGTTCAATTTTTCCGCATCCAGTGAACGCTGACGAAACATAGGCCGGGCTACAAGAAACTGAGGATATGGCGGGGACGGTCAAAGCTTTACGATTTGGCTAACGAACCGCTTACACCCGATTTCGGTAACAAGTAGACGCCTGAGCCCTGGCCGCCGTGCCCGCGGCCCCGTTGATCCGGTGACTAGATGAATTTGGCGATAGAGAAAGAAGCTGAAGGCACAGGCCAAGGCGGCGGACTACTCCGGGTTTCGGCGGAAAAAGTCAGCCGCCTCATGGATCTGGTTGGCGAGCTTAGCCTCAGCGTTTCGGAGGTCGTGCGCTCGCCCGACCTCAGCGGAGCCGGGATCGATCTGACGGAGTTCGAGAAGTCCGCCCACCGGCTCACAATGGTGGTGCGGGAGGTTCAGGATGCCGCCGCCGAGCTGCGCCTTGTCCCGGTTGGCGAGGTTTTCCGCCGCCTCCGGCGCATGGTGCGGGAGCTGGAGCGGCAAACGGGCAAAAAAATCGACCTCATTCTCGAAGGAGAGGAGACCGCCATCGACAAGGTGGTCTCGGACCGTTTGTACGAGCCCCTCGTCCACGTCGTCCGCAACTCCGCCGATCACGGGCTTGAATCGCCGGAGGAGCGCGAGGCCGCTGGCAAATCGGAAACCGGGCGGATCGTATTGGCGGCCGCTCAAGTTGGCAGCGAAATCCAGATCACGGTCAAGGACGATGGGCGCGGCCTCGACCGGGAGCGCATTCTGGCACGTGCCCGCGAGCGCGGCCTGGTGGGCGCTGGGGTCGAGCCGGATGACGCCGCCTTGTGGCAGCTCATCCTTGAGCCCGGTTTCTCGACCGCGGAGCAGGTTACCGCTTTATCCGGCCGTGGCGTTGGCATGGACGTGCTGAACAGCACGATGAAAGATCTGCGGGGGCATATCACCATCGATAGCCAATACGGCCGGGGCTGCCGGGTGCTGCTGTCGATCCCTGTAACGCTAGCCTTCCTCGATTGCCTGGTGATGCGCCTTGGCCGCCGGCTGTTCGCCACGCCGGTGGACGTGGTGGCGGATATTTTCCAGCCCAGCGCCGATCAAATCATGGAAATCCCGGACGGCGACGGCGACGGCGGCGAAATGGTGCGGGTGAGAGAATCTTACGTGCCTATCTGCCGCCTTCCGCAATTTTACGGCGAGGATTGCACGGAGCTGACGCCGCTCGACCGCTCCATCGTCATCGTCTTCAACACCTCTTTGGGGCCGGTCGGCCTGCCGGTCGACGAGATGCTGAACCAGCAGCAGGTCGTCATGAAGCCCCTGACGGGCCAGCTTGAGAATATCCGCGCGAGCTGGGGCTGCGCGCTCTTGGGAACGGGCGAGGTCGCCCTCGTGCTCGACTGCGAGCGCCTTGCCAAAAAGAGAGCGTTCTGATGGTGGCGCCCGGCACAGGATACGAAGATATTCGCGATTGGCTTTCCGAGCACTGCGGCATGAGCTTTCCCGAGAAGAAGAAGGAATTGCTTGAGCACCGCATGGCCAAGGTTCAGGAACGCTTCGGCCTTGCCACCCTCGATGAACTAGCCGTCGAGCTTACGGTGGGCGGCGACGTCGATCTGAAACTCGCGGTCATACATGCCGCCTCGACCAACCACACCTACTTCTTCCGCGAGACGCAGGGCCTGGACTTCTACCGGGACAAGATACTCACGGCCCAGCTCCCCGCCGGAGGGCTTCGGGTCTGGAGCGCCGCCGCCTCCTCGGGGGACGAGGCCTACTCGCTGGCGATCATGGCCACCCAGAAGTTTGGGCCAACGGCATTCAGCCGGGTTTCCATTCTCGGCACCGACATCAGCATGCCCGCAATCAGTCAGGCCGAGCAGGCAATCTATGGCACGAGCCATCTGGAGCATGTCCCGGAGGAGCTTCTCGAACGCTACTTCACCCCCGCCGGCATGGGCCAATACCGGATCGTTCCCGAGGTCCGCCGGATGTGTACCTTCCGCCGGCTTAACCTGAAGGCAGCGCCATACCCTTTCACCAAGGGCTTCCACGTCGTCTTCTGCCGGAACATTCTCTACTATTTCGACAGGAAACATCAGTACCAAATCCTTGAGCAGCTCTACGAGGCGACCGAGCCTGGAGGCTGGCTTTTGACCAGCGTGACCGAGGTGGTCCGCGACCTCCGTACGCGCTGGCAGCCTGTCTCGAACGCCGTCTACAGGAGGCCCTTATGAGCGCTTCGGGCAAAATCCGCGTCCTCATCGTCGACGATTCCGCCCTGGTCCGGAAAATACTTTCCCTTGGCCTCGGCAAAGACCCGAAGATCGAGGTGGTAGGCCAAGCAGGCGACCCCTACCGCGCCCGCGATCTGATCGTCGAGCTGCATCCGGACGTAATCACCCTGGATGTGGAAATGCCGCGAATGGATGGCGTGACCTTCCTCAAGCGGTTCATGCCCGTCATGCCGATCCCCACCGTGGTGATCAGCTCTCTGACCCAGGCGGGCAAGCGCATCACCTTGGAAGCGCTGGAGGCCGGGGCGGTCGATGTGATCGCCAAGCCCACCGTCGGCATAACCGACAATTTGCCGGTGATGCTGGAAGACATCTGCGAACGCGTAAAGGCGGCGGCGTCGGTCAACGTCTCGCATTTTGTCCGCAAGGATGTGACCTACGCCGTCGAGCCGGTGCAGGCCTCCCTCGGAGAAACCACCGACCGCTTGATCGCCATTGGCGCTTCGACCGGCGGTGTGCCGGCCCTGGCCGACATCATGCCTGCCTTCCCCGCCGATGCGCCTGGCATTCTCATCGTTCAGCATATGCCCGCGGGCTTCACCACGACCTTCGCCGAGCGGCTGAACTCCTCATGCCGCATGCAGGCGAAAGAGGCGGAGGAAGGCGACCGGGTGCTGCCTGGCCGTATCCTGATCGCTCCAGGCAGCTTCAAGCACATGAAGCTCGTCCGGTCGGGCGGCGAATACCGGATTACCCTGGTGGACGGCGCGCCCGTGAATTTTTCGCGGCCATCGGTGGATGTGCTTTTCGAGTCGGTTGCCCAGCACGCGGGGAGCAACGCCGCCGCTGCCCTTCTGACCGGCATGGGCAAGGACGGCGCGGCCGGGCTCCTGGCCATCCGGCAGGCAGGCGGGCGCACCTTCGCCCAGGACGAGGCAACCAGCATCGTGTTCGGAATGCCCCGTGCCGCCCGGGAGTTAGGCGCGGCGGAGATGATGCTTCCCTTGGGCAAGATCCCCGCGGCCCTGGTGACGGCGGCGCAGTCGGTCCGTGCACAGGGCGGCGGAACAACCAATCGCGCGGCTAACAACAGAGGAACACCATGACGGAAGCGCAAAGCGAAGGTGAACTCACCTTTAACGAGGAAAACAACATCGACGACATGTACCTGACGTTCACCGTTGCCGGGGAGGAATACGGCATCGGCATCGGTTACGTCACCGAGATCGTCGGCATGCAAAAGGTGATGGAGGTGCCCGACCTGCCGCACTTCATCAAGGGCGTCATCAACCTGCGCGGCAAGGTCATCCCGGTCATGGACGTGCGCCTGCGCTTCTCCATGGATTGGAAAGCCTATACCGAGCGCAGCGTTATCATCGTGCTCGACGTGGACGGCGTGCCGATCGGGCTTGCGGTGGACGCGGTTAGCGACGTCCGTGAGATTCCGCCCGCCAACATCGACAATCCCCCGCAATTCGGCGCCAACCGCGAAGGCCGGGGCATCATCCGCGGGCTCGGCAAGCAGGACGACAAGGTCGCGATCCTGATCGACACGCCCCGCCTCGTCTCCGAGACCGGCGGCATCGACCTGCATCAAGAGCTTCAACTCCAGAAGAGCCTGGCCGCATGAGGCCGGAAAGAGGAACGACTTCCATGAACCGGCAGCATCGCCCCGGACTAACCCAGGAACCCACGACGCCTGAAGCTCAAGCCTCCGGCACAACGCAAGCAAGCAGAAGGAAGACCATGACGAAAGAAGCGGCCGCGCCGGGCCAAAGCGGCGTCAACGAACGGGGATTGAAGGAGCTGAAAAGAATTGTCTCCGCCCTGCAAGCAGGCAAGCTCGGCGAGCGTGCCAACGCCGCGAGCTTCAGCGGAGAATGGGCGGAAGCGTTCGAGGCCATCAACGGCTTCGCGGGCGACGTGAACGGCCTGATCGGCGACATGAATGCCATGTCCGCCGCGCACGACAAGGGCGATATCGACGCGACGATCGACGCCTCGAAGTATCCCGGCGATTTCGGCCGGATGGCCTCGGGCATCAACAACATGGTCTTCGGGCACATCGCCGTGAAGAAAAAGGCCATGGCCTGCGTCAGCGAGTTCGCCAAAGGCAATTTCGAGGCGCAGCTCGAAAAATTCCCCGGCAAGAAAGCCTTCATCAACGAGGGCATCGAAGCGCTGCGCACCAATCTGCGGACGATCACGGCGGAACTTGCCCGGCTCACCCAGGCGTCGCGCGCGGGGCAACTGGACGAGCGCGGCAAGGTCAATGGCCTGCAGGGCGATTTCGCGGGAATCATCAATGGCATCAACGGCACGCTGGACGCCATTCTGCTCCCCATCGCCGAGGGCAACCGGGTTCTGCGCCTCATTCGCGGCGGCAATCTGCGCGAGAAGGTGGAGATCGAATGCCACGGCGATCATCAGCGCATGAAGGATGCCATCAATGGCGTTCACCAATGGCTGACGGCGCTCGTCGCCTACGTTACCGGCGTCGCCAACGGCGACTTGACCGTGCAAATGGATAAGGCCTCCGATCAGGACCAGATTCATGAGTGGTTGATGCTGCTGAAGGGCAATATCGCAGCACTCGTCACCGACGCCGACATGCTGGCCAAGGCCGCCGTCGAGGGCAAGCTCGCCACCCGCGCCGACGCCACGAAGCATCAAGGCGACTTCCGCAAGATCGTCCAGGGCGTCGACGACACGCTCGACGCTGTGATCGGGCCGTTGAACGTCGCCGCCAACTATGTCGACCAAATCTCCAAGGGCGCGATCCCGGCCAAGATCACCGACACCTACAATGGCGATTTTAATGTCCTCAAGAACAACCTCAACACCTGCATCGATGCGGTGAACGCGCTCGTCGCCGATGCCAACATGCTCTCGGTTGCGGCCGTGGAGGGCAGGCTTGCAACCCGCGCCGACGCAAGCAAGCATCAGGGCGACTTCCGCAAGATCGTCCAGGGCGTCAACGAAACGCTCGATGCGGTGATTGGGCCATTGAACGTCGCCGCCAACTACGTCGACCAGATCTCCAAGGGCGCGATCCCGGCCAAGATCACCGACGCCTACAACGGCGACTTCAACGTCCTGAAGAACAACCTCAACACCTGCATCGATGCGGTGAACGCGCTTGTGGCAGATGCCGATATGCTGGCAAAAGCCGCCGTGGAAGGCAAGCTCGC
>PMBZ01000230.1:0-265 GCA_003153975.1 Hyphomicrobiales bacterium | reverse complement strand
GCGGTGATCGGGCCGTTGAACGTCGCAGCCAACTATGTCGACCAGATCTCCAAGGGCGCCATCCCGGCCAAGATCACCGACAGCTACAACGGCGATTTCAACATCCTCAAGAACAACCTCAACACCTGCATCGATGCGGTGAACACGCTTGTGGCGGATGCCGATATGCTGGCCAAAGCCGCCGTGGAAGGCAAGCTCGCCACCCGCGCCGACGCCGGCAAGCTTCAGGGTGACTACCGCAAGATCGTGCAGGGGGTTAACGACA
>PMBZ01000096.1 GCA_003153975.1 Hyphomicrobiales bacterium | reverse complement strand
CCTTCTCCCATGGGGAGAAGGACAGGGTGAGGGGAGATTCCCTTCGTTCTGGGTACCGCTTCCGCAGCCCTACTCGTGCGGCTCAAGGAGCTTCTGGCGGCCCTCGGCATCGAGACTGCCGTCCATGCTCGCGACCGCCGCCAAAAGCCCGATGTCGGGCACGATCACCTCGCGGGTGCTGCGAAGCTCGATCAGGCCTTTCCGCTTCAGCTTGCCCACCATCCGGCTCACCGTTTCAAGCGTGAGCCCCAGATAGTCGGCAAGCTCGGAGCGCGTCAGCGGCAGTTCGAACTGTGCGTAATTGCGCGGAAGCGGCCCGTTGCCGGTATAGCGCGCGCGCCGGGCGATAATGAGCAGAAGGCTTGCCACGCGCTCGTAGGAGGATTTGCGGCCAAGCGTCAGCGTCCAGTCCCGGCAGTGATCGAGTTCGCGCACGGTGAACTCGAAGAGCCAGCGCTCCATCGGCGGATAATCGTCCAGGAGCCGGACGAACGGCGCGCGCGGGAAGGTGCACAGTTCTACCTCGGTGGCGGCGGCGGCGGAGAAACGGTGGCTCTTCCCGAAGGTGTGGCCCAGGAAATCCTGGGCGTACATCAGGCCGATGATGTGCTGCTCGCCATCGGCGGTGGTCTTGATGAGCTTCACCACGCCCGACAAAATGGAAGCGAAATAGAGCGCCTCGTCGCCATCCCGGAAAATATATTGGTTTGCGGGCACGGTGCGGCGCCGGCCCATGTTCGCCAGCCTGTCGAGCTGCTCGCCGGACAGCGTGCTGCAGAGCGCGCGATAGCGTGCAACGCACATCTCGCACCTGGCGGGCGGCGCGTAGGCGCGATCGTTCGGTTGGCCGGCCATCGTTCGCAACTCTAGCCTCGAAAGCTCATTATTCTTTTGTTGCCCAAACGTAGCGGCTGCGTATCGAAATGTCCAATGCAGCACTGCCGCATGCCCGGCCGGGCCAAAACCGGCCGCCGCTTATTGCCCTGCACACGCTTATCCCCTAGGCGGTTGGAGGACAAGGGCGTGTGTTTGTACCTTTATAATACTTGTCTGCGAGCCCTTCTCCGGCCTGCCTCACTTCGCCGGCCTTAAAACTTAACCCCATCCTGCGTGGATGGATTGCATATTATGGGCGGTTCCAGCCTTCGGCCTTGCATCCGCTGTTCAGGCATATCGGCAAGCCGGCGGTTGCCTGAGCGATGAGGAAGTACAGGCGGTTCCGTGCAAGCAAGTCGCGCCGCCTCCGCGAACCCAATCAAGCTGAATTGTATCCACAATATCCTCGACTTACCCAGCTTAACAATTCTTAAAAATACTTATGCTAAATTGGTTCAACATCGAAAAGTAACAAGATCCATGCCGGTCCACCGCGTTATAGAGTCAAACGGAGGTAAATTACCTCCGTTCTTAAGGCCCGCCCCTGTCCTACCGGGGCGCCATGCGCAGCGCGCCGTCGAGCCGGATTTGCTCGCCGTTGAGCATGCCGTTCTCGCAGATATGGCGCACGAGCGCGGCGTATTCGGCGGGCTCGCCCAGCCGCGACGGGAACGGCACCGTTGCGCCAAGTGCCGCCATGGCCTCCTTGGGCAGGCCCTCGACCATCGGCGTGCGGAAAAGCCCCGGCAGGATGGCGTTGACGCGGATGCCGTCGCGGGCAAGGTCGCGCGCGATGGGCAGCATCATGCCCGCCACGCCGCCTTTCGACGCCGAATAGGCCGCCTGGCCGATTTGCCCCTCCACGGCGGCGACGGATGCGGTGCAAACGATCACGCCGCGCTCGCCGTCGGGCGTGACCGGATCGAGCGACACCATCGAGGCAGCCGCGCCCGCGATGACGCGAAACGTACCTACTAGGTTGATCGCGACCACCTTTTCGAAATCGCGCAGGCTGTGCGCCACTACCGCGCCCGTGGCCTTGTCGCGGCTTACGGTCTTCTTGGCGATGGCGATCCCCGCGCAGTTCACAACGATGCGCTCCGGCCCGTTCGCCTCCCGGGCTGCCTGGAACGCGACGGCAACACTCTCCTCGTTCGTTACGTCGCAATAGCAGAAAGCCGCTCCGGTCTTCGCGGCATGCGCCTCGCCCGCCTCGCGGTTCACGTCGAAAATAGCGACCCTGCAGCCCGCCCCGGCAAGCTCCGCCGCGGTTGCGGCGCCCAGCCCCGAGGCCCCGCCCGTGACAATGGCTGCGATGTCTTTTCCAAGTTTCATGATGTCCCTCGCTCAAGTGCCGGAGTTATGCCAGATCCGGCCGGATGCCCGCGCGGCCATCATCGCGAAGCGGCGCCCCGCCGCCGCGATTCAGGTTCGGCATCCGCGATTTAACCACGGATTGCCGCGCGCCGCTAACCCTCGTCAGTGAGCCGGAACGCGCAATGACGCCGCAGGAACGGCCGGCCGCTTTTCCCTCAAGCGGGCCGCTGTTCGCCTGCGATGAAGTTGAAGCCCGTCCCGTAGACCGTAATGGATGCGCTGCCCGCGATCATGTAGGGGCTCGAAATGCGGAACCCGATCACGCCGTCGTAGCCTGCGGCGGCGGCCTTCTCCTTAAGCGCCTCGATGGCCTGCGCCGTCACCCGGTCGAGCACGCCCTCGTAGCGGCGCAGCTTGCCGCCGATCGCATTCTGGATCGCCTCGCGCACGTCGCGCAGCAAATTCGCCGCCAGCACGGCATTGGCGTAGATCAGCTCGCCTTCCTCGATGCGGCGGCCCGAAAGGCTTTCCACCGTGTAAATCCGCATGGTCCCCTCCAGACGCTACTTGCCGCGCCTTGCCACGGCGGCCCGCGACCAGCCGAAAAACAGCCTGCGCAGCCACGACAGCACCAGGAGCACCCCGAAAGCTGCCAGCGCAAGCGACGGCCAATAGCGCTCCCAAAATACCCGGTAGCCCACATCGCCATTGTGCACAAGGCCCGCGTCCTTCACGATACGGCCGTAGCTGAACGGCCCCATGCCGTCGTGCAGGATCATGTTCAACGCCGCAAGCTGGTTCCGGCTGCTGTAGATCGCGTGCTGCAAACCCTCGCTGGACAGCTCCAGCATGACGCTTGGCGTTTCGGTCACCGCGCGCAGCAGCGCCCTGGCGGCCTCGGGCTCCAGGAGGCGCTGATAATCGGCGAAGGCTGCGAGCTGCCTGTCGCTCAGCTTGCGGGCGAAATCGTGCATCTGGCTTGGCGGCAGGCTCAACATCAGATCGCGCTGCCCGGGTGTCAGCGTGGCGATGCGGTTGAGCGCGATCCGGTCGTTCACCGCGAGCAGCTTCCGGAGCGTCTCCTGGCTCAGGCCATCGGGCGAAAGCCAGCGGTAGAGGCCCAGTTCCACGACGCGCGGCAAATCCTGGCCCGCCACCTCCGTCCAGCGCAGGCCGTCCTTGAGCGACTTCCGCTCCGCCGCGATTGCCAGCCCCTCATCCTTCAAATCCACCAGCGCCTTGCTAAGCGATCCATCGGCGGCGCGCTCGAAAATCCGGTCCTCGCCTTCGCTGTCATTGACGATCCCGACAATCTGGCCGAGCCTGCCCAGCTGGTCGAGGCGGGCATCCTTCAACACGCCCGCGAACGCCGGGTTCTTCTCGCTAAGCGTCAGCAGCAGCTCGTACTTTTTCTTGAAGTCCTGCCAGACCGAATAGATCTTGTCCGCGGTTTCCTGGGCGATGTTGCCGATTTGCTGGGTGATGTCGGCCTGGATCGTCTTGCCAACCTCGTCCTTGATGAGGGTCTTGGTCTCTTCCGACTTCATGCGCTCGGCAATGATCGGAAAGACGCCATCGCCAGCCTCGTAAATATCCTTCGCGATCAGCGCCAGCCCAATCAGCCCAGCGACGGAGGAGACGATCCGGCTCGCCACCATGCCCACGATCCGGCTGCCTATACTCCGCACAACCGAAGCGAGGACCTGCCGGGTCGCGAGCAGCACGATGCCGGAGATGGAGGCCGCGTTGTTGAGCACGAGGTCGGTGGCGCCGATCTTGGCACCGGGCTGCTGCCCGGCATTCGCCTCAAGGTTTTTCTGGCTCTCCTGGACGAAGACTTGCGCAACCGCCGCGCCATAGCGGGATTGCAGCGCGGTTTGAACGCAGGCGATGATCGGGTTCGAAACCTTGGCGGTGGCCGCCTCGATCTGCGCGCCCGCCTCCTTGGCAACGCCAGTGGCCAGCTCTTCGAGCGCCGCCTTGAAGCCTTCCGAGTTGTAGGCTTTATCCGCAACGGCGGTCGCGAAGCGGCTGGCCTCGGTCTTGCTCACGGTCGAATAGGCGCGGCCGGCCCAGCTCGAATCGGCGCGAACAGCCGCGATGGCCGCGTCCACCTCCCGGTCCAGCCGGGCGCTCACATCCGCCTTGGCCCAGTATTTGTTGACGAGGGCGGGATAATCTATCGCTCCAAGCTCGGTCTTGAAGCTGGTGGCGGCAAGCTCGCCGATGCGGGCGCGCACATCCGCGTCGGAAAGCGCCCGGCATTCCTCGATGGTGACAACCGGCGCTTGCTGCTGCCCGGCAAGTGCGATGCGCGGGGCCTGGATCAGAAGGCCTGCGACAGCACCCCAGGTCAGCGTCCAGGCGAAAACTCTACGCATAATGGCACCAGGCTAAAGCGGTTAAATAAGCAGATCTGCATTCCAACTAGAGGGGCTTAACATAGGGGCAAAATTGAGAATAAGAAGCATCCGGCGCATGCCCGCAGCCGCTTCTGTAACGGGCGATGGTGCGTCGAACTGAGGAAATCTCCCCTCACCCTCGCCCTCTCCCCATGGGAGAGGGAGTCCGGGCGTGCCCGCTGTTAGGGCGACCCCTCTCCCGTCCATATCCGCTAGCGGATATGGACGCTTTTGAGTGGCAAGCTCGCCAAGGCGAGTTTGCGTGGGAGAGGGACAGGGTGAGGGGAGATTCCCTCCGTTCAGAGCACCATCCCGCCTATGGGCGCATGTGGGGACTTATCCACCTGCCTCCAATTTCAACTGCTCCTGCACAGGACGGAAACTGCGGCGGTGATGGCGGGTCGCACCGTGCCGCCTCAGCGCGGCGGCGTGCTCCTTGGTGCCATAGCCCTTGTTTCGCTCCCAGCCATAGGCGGGGAACGAGAGCGCGAGTTCGCGCATGATCCGGTCGCGCGTCACCTTGGCTATGATAGAGGCAGCGGCGATGGAGAGCGACAGCGCATCGCCGCCGATCAGCGCTTCGGCGGGCATCGAAAGCTTGGGCAGCCGGTTGCCGTCCACCAGCACCGCCGACGGCGCGCAGGCCAGCTTTGTAACCGCCTCGCACATGGCCGCATGCGTGGCATGATAAATGTTGAGCCTGTCGATGGTTTCCACCTCAGCGATGCCGATCCCGGCATGAGCCACCGCGAGGATTTCCGGGAACAGTGCCTCGCGGGCTTCCTCGCTGAGCTGCTTGGAGTCGTGAATGCCCTTGGGCGGAGTGCCCGTAAAGATAACGGCGGCGGCAACCACCGGCCCGGCCCATGGCCCCCGGCCCGCCTCGTCGACGCCCGCGACCGGCCCCCCATGCTTGCGCTGGAGCGCGATCTCTGGATTGAGGGTTGGCTTGGCGGATTTCGAGGCAGGAGGCATGGCCTGCTTTTAGCCTGTGCCCAGCGCCGATCAAGCGCCGATGGAGCGAAACCTACAGCTTTCTTCAGCCCGGGGCGGCACACCTCAGAACAGGCTCAGTTGCGCGGGGCCGGGCGGCTGGAACCGATCCGTCCGCAATTTCAAATGCCGCCAGTTCAGGCCGTGGCGCTTCAGCGCCAGCTCGAACCGCGCCGCGATCTGGTCCGCATACGGCCCCGTGCCGGTCTGCCGCTCGCCGAACCGCGAGACGTAATCCTTGCCCCCCCGCATCGAGCGCAGGAGCGACATGACCCGGCTCGCGCGATCCGGAAACTCGGCCGCCAGCCATTCCTGGAACAGTCCGGCGATTTCCAGAGGCAGGCGCAGCAGTACATAGCCCGCCTCGCCCGCTCCAGCGGCAGCGCAGGCTTCCAGGATGCGCTCAAGCTCGTGATCGTTGAGCCCCGGAATCAGCGGCGCGGTCAGGATCGCAACCGGCACGCCGGCCGCGGCGAGCTGCCGTATGGCCTCAAGCCGCCTGCCGGGCGAGGAGGCGCGCGGCTCCATTTTGCGCGCGAGCCTGTGGTCGAGCGTTGTCACCGACAGCGTAACCTTGACAAGATCCCGGCTCGCAAGCCTTGCAAGAATGTCCACATCGCGCGCCACCAGCGCCGACTTGGTCACGATCACCACGGGATGGCCGAAGCGGTCCAGAACCTCAAGTACGCCACGCGTTATCCGCCGCTCGCGCTCCACCGGCTGATAGGCGTCGGTATTGGCGCCAAGCATCAGGACATCGGGCCGGTATCCCGGCCGCGACAGCTCCCTTTCCAGCGCCTCCACCGCATTGGCCTTTGCCGTAAGCTTCGTCTCGAAATCGAGCCCTGCCGAATAGCCCCAATAGGCGTGGCTTGGCCGCGCATAGCAATAGATGCAACCGTGCTCGCAGCCGCGATAGGGGTTGAGCGATCGGTCGAAGCCCAGGTCGGGCGAGCTATTGCGGGCAACGATTGTCTTGACCGTCTCCTCGCGCACCTCCGTCTTGAACGGCTCAAGCTGGCCCAGGCTATCCCAGCCATCGTCGAAAAGCTCACGCCGCTCCGGCTCGAACCGCCCGGCTGCGTTCGACACCGCGCCACGGCCGCGCCTCCTGTTTGCCTCAACCTGTTCGGCTTCGTTCGCGCGCCTTGCTTCTTTCCACGCCATGGCGGTAAGATAATCGCTACGCGAGAACGTTTAAAGAACATTTCGCGGCTTTCCACAATAGACGGCGCCATGATCTCGGTCGTTATCCCCACCTGCAACGCTGCCGCCACCCTGCCCGCCACCTTTCGCTCGCTGTTCGAGGCAGCCATCGAGGGGCTGGTCGGCGAGGTGATCGTGAGCGATTGCGGCTCGGCCGATGCCACCGCCAAAGTCGCCGATGACGCCGGCGCAACGGTGATCCAGGCAGGCCCAGGCCAGCAGCTTCTGGCTGGTTCTAAAGCCGCGCGCAAACCGTGGCTTCTGTTCCTCAAGCCCGGCTCCGCGATGGAGCCAGGCTGGGAGGAGGAGGCGCGGGCTTTTATCGCCGGCGGCGAGCATGGCGCCGCCGCCTTCCGGCTCCGCCTCGCGGCCAAAGGCCTCGGTCCAAGGCTGCGCGAAACGCTCGCCGCCATCGGCGCCCGCACCTTCCGCCTTTCCACCTCCTGCGATGGCCTTCTTATCCCCGCGAAGCTTCTCGATGCGCCCTGCGCCGCCTCCACGCCCCAGGCGGAGGAGTCTGGCCTCATGCGGGGGCTGGGCCGCAACCGCGTCTGCCTTCTGAAAGCCGCGGTTATTGCCGGGCCTGCCCGCGTGGGCGGAAGGCCTTAGGCGAGCGCTGCACAAGCTGAAGCTGCTTGAGAAGTCGGCTAGCCGACAGCCACGGGGCGCGGCCAGGGCTAGAATGCGGCTCGCTTGGCATAGGAGCGGAAGACTATGATCCCGATGAAGATTAAGGACGGCGTGTTCTCGCTGCGGTCCAACCATTGGGACCGCAAACTGTTCGACGAGCTTGTGCCGCTGCCGGAGGGGACCACCTACAATGCCTATCTGGTCCAGGGCAGCGAGAAGACGGCCCTGATCGACACCGTCTATCCGCAAAAAACGCAGGAGTTCATCGCGGCCTTGAAGAGGATGGGCCTCGAAAGGCTCGACTACATCGTCGCCAACCATGCCGAGCAGGATCATAGCGGCTCGATTCCCGCCGTGCTGGAGCTGTTTCCAGAGGCCAAGGTGGTCACGAACGCCCGCTGCTGGCGGATGATGTGCGACGTGATGCCTTTCGATAAGAGCGCGTTCCTTGAGGTGAAGGATGGCGCGCGGCTCCCGCTCGGCGGCAGGACGCTTCAGTTCGTCTTCCTGCCCTGGGTGCACTGGCCCGAGACCATGGGCACCTATCTGGAAGAGGACCGGATCGTCTTCCCCTGCGATTTCCTGGGCTCGCATCTGGCAACCAGCGAGCTTTATGCGGTTGACGAGGCCCGCATCGAGGTAGCGGCCAAGCGCTATTACGCCGAAATCATGATGCCTTACCGGCCCCACGCAACGAATGCGCTGGAGCGCGTGGCAGAGCTTGAGCCCGCCATCATCGCGCCGAGCCACGGCCCGGTCTACGCAAGGCCCGCCTTCATCATGGACCTCTACCGGCGGTGGACCTCGGACGAGGTAAAGCCGGAGGTGATTATCCCCTACGTATCCATGTATACCCAGTTCACGCCAAAACC
>PMBZ01000235.1 GCA_003153975.1 Hyphomicrobiales bacterium | reverse complement strand
TAGGGCTTGGCGCCCTTGAAGCTCGGCAGGAACGAGTGGTGGATGTTGATCGCCCGGCCAGCAAGCTTCTGGCAAAGCGTCTCCGAAAGCACCTGCATGTAGCGCGCCAGCACAACCAGCTCGATCTTCTCCTCCTCGACGATTTCGAGCAGCCGGCGTTCCTGCTTTTTCTTGGTCTCGGCCGCCACCGGAAGGTGGTGGAACGGAATGTCGTAGCTCGCCGCGAGTTGGTAAAAGGTGCGGTGGTTCGAAACGATGGCCGGGATCTCGATGGGCAGCGCGCCGATGGAGTGGCGGTAGAGCAAGTCGTTGAGGCAATGCCCGAATTTCGAGACGAGGATCAGCACGCGCGTCTTTTGCGAATGCTCGTGAAGCTCCGCCTTCATGCCATACAGCTCGATGGCCGGCGCCAGCGTCTTCCAGGCATCGCCGGGGCTGAACCCCTCCGGCGCCGAAAACGAGACGCGCATGAAGAAACGCCCGCTCCTCAGGTCGCCGAACTGCGCGCTATCGGTGATGTTGCAGCCGTCCCCAGCCAGCCGCATGGCGATCGCCGCCACGATGCCAGGGCTGTCGGCGCAGGACAGGGTCAGGACGAAGGAGGGATTGCGGTATGACATGGGATTTCTCAATGAGGCCGCGCTTGGCTCGCCATAATGTCCAGGCTGCGGCTGGTTGCCAAGCCCTCACTCAGCCTATCCTTTACCCGCGGCACGTCCACGCCTTTCCAACATTGAATTTCCATTCCGCGCAGAATCCGCTATGCCTCGGCCATGAACGGGCGGCTTTTGGATCGCGAAAAGCAGGACGAAGACGCGGGCGAGCTTTCGCTGCGCCCCTTGCGGCTGGCCGAGTTCATCGGCCAGGCCCAGGCGCGCGCCAACCTCAAGGTGTTTATCGATGCAGCGCGCGGCCGTGGCGACGCGCTCGATCATGTGCTGTTCGCCGGCCCGCCTGGCCTTGGCAAGACCACGCTTGGGCAAATAGTGGCCCGCGAGCTTGGCGTGAACTTCAAGATGACCTCCGGCCCGGTTATCGCCAAGGCGGGCGACCTGGCGGCGCTGCTCACCAATCTCGAAGAGCGCGACGTTTTATTTATCGATGAGATTCATAGGCTTAATCCGGCGGTGGAGGAGATCCTCTACCCCGCGATGGAGGACTTCCAGCTCGATCTCATCATTGGCGAAGGTCCGGCCGCGCGCTCGGTGCGCATAGACCTTGCCAGGTTTACGCTGGTTGGCGCGACCACGAGAACCGGCCTATTGACAACACCGCTCCGCGACCGCTTCGGCATTCCGGTCCGGCTCAATTATTACACCGAAGACGAGTTGGAAGAGATTGTCCGGCGCGGCGCCCGCGTCTTGAAGATGCGCATGACGCCCGACGGCGCCCGCGAGGTGGCGCGGCGCAGCCGGGGCACGCCCCGCGTTGCCGGCCGGCTGCTGCGGCGCGTCCGCGATTTCGCATCGGTCGGCGGCTCGGGCGAGGTCACGCGCGAGGAGGCGGACGCAGCACTCGGCCAGCTTGAGGTTGACGCCGTGGGTCTCGACGCCATGGACCACCGCTATCTGCGCTGCATCGCCTTGAACTATGGCGGCGGGCCGGTCGGCATCGAGACCATCGCCGCGGCGCTGAGCGAAGGCAAGGATGCGATTGAAGAAGTTATTGAACCCTATCTGCTCCAACAGGGCTTTATCGGCCGGACGCCGCGGGGCCGCGTGCTCACCTTGAAGGCGTTCCGGCACCTCGGAGTCGCCGCGCCGCAAGCCATGCGGGATGGCCAATTGCCGCTATTCGAGGGTCCGCGTGAATAGCTAACGCTTTCGCGAATCACATTAATGGCCCACGAACAAGTGCCGCCCACAGGTTTCACACAGGGATCTTGCACACGCGCGCAACTTTTCTGATGACTTTTGGCACCATATGGCGTTTCATAAGCCTCAAGCAGCGTAGGTGCTGCATGAGTTCCTGAATCACCTGCTTTCAAATGGCAGGCTGGTTGGAACAGGGCGCTCGGCGACTTGTATGGCGTACGCCGGGCGATTCTGTTACGTTGTTTTCATAGCTAGGCATATCTATCCCCAACTTTCCCAACGCGTCCAAGTTCGATCATGAATTCGCCTTGATCGCGGATGACGCTCTTGTGCATGGACGGGGAAACACATTCAGAATATCGTAAAGTAATGAGCAATATGACGAGCCAAAACGGCAAAAATCGCTTAGGCCGTGTGCGATGCCTGGGCAGGGGGATAATCTACGGCGTGCTCGCCGCCCTTCCCCTATGCGGTCTTGTTCTCTTTTTACAGATCACCCGCCCCGCCCATATCCACGGCGCGGCTGGCGTGACCACCGAGTTTGCAAGCTTCAATGCGAGCAATGCAGGTGTGCCCACCTTACCGCTGCGCAACCATGCCGTGGCCCGGCTTAAAGGCGTGAGCGCCGAATTGGGCGAGAGCGGAACGGCGGACGCCAAGCTCTTTCGCGCAAGCGAGGCCGTGATTGCCTTTGGCGGCGCCCTCAGGGGGAGCCTTAAACTTGGCTTCAAGACCGAGTTCGTCACCAAGGATCATCACCGCATCGCGATCCGCATCGTCCGCCGCGAGGCGGTCACGGACGGGGCCATGCCGGACAACGCGCACCTGATGGACATCGTGCCAGCCTCCACGGCTAACACGATTCGCTTTGGCTGGGCCAATTGGCTCTATACCGCCGAAGTTCAGGATAAGGGCATAGAGCCTGAGGTCGTGGTCCAGGAAGTCCTGTAGCAACCGCGATGCAATCCACACCCTGTGCGCTACGCCACATCGTGAAGGCGGCGGGCCGCAGTCTTTTGCCAGCCGGCTTGCATGGCCGCTGGATTGCCGCGGGGTAGCCTAGTGGCCTGTATCGGCTAAAATGAATAGTTCTGACTTGGTCTTTTTCGCCGTGGCAAAGCCGGACGGCTTGACTGTACGTCCAGTACAGCCTGCGCCTTCCAGCTTCACCACGTCAAAAAATTCCGGCGTCATAACCACTCATTTTTGCCGATACAGGCCACTAGCCCGGCTAGGACGCCTTGCGCGGCGGCAAGTGCACTTTACGGAACGCGGCTTCCATGTCGGCGAGCAGCACAGCGAAATCGCGGGTCAGCGCCGCGGCACGGCCGATGATGGCATAGTCGAAACTGGGCTGGGCGTGGGCCAGGAACGTGAGCCGCACCGCCTCCTTGAGCCGTCTGCGCGCGCGGTTGCGGTCCACGGCCATGCCGCGCTTCTTGCCGGCCTCGCCTTGCTTGGCGACGGACTTGCTTGAAACCGTGAAGCCGAAGCGCGGGCTCTCATCGCCTCCGTCAGTCCTTGGCAGCCCCTGCAGAATGAAGGCGGGCGTTTCCCACTTCCTTCCCTTCCGCACGCGCTGGAACTCGGCGCGCGTCTTGAGTGTCCGCATGGGCCGGGGCCTGGCACCTTCAGCTATGCGGAAAGCTTCTTGCGACCCTTGGCGCGGCGCCGGGAGAGCACCGCGCGGCCCGGTTTGGTCGCCATGCGCTCGCGGAAGCCATGCTTGCGTTTGCGGCGTAGATTGCTGGGCTGGTAGGTTCTTTGTGTCATTGGAGCGGGTCTTTCCTTGAAACCGGGCGTGGCATGTTGGGCGTATAGATAGGGGTGTTTTGGGGGCGGCGTCAATCGGCGACGGCAAGCGGGAGCCGGAATGCCAGCCTGCGTTGAGCCAATCCTCCCCGGACACGTTCCCCCCGGACAACGGCGCCCCTTGCAACCTCCATGCAAGGTTGCGCGTTAAGTCAATTTCAATTGCCACTTGCAATCATATCTGGGTATCATGCGCGTTGGACCCCTGGATGAAACACTCGTACCTGTACCTGTCCATCCTGTGTGCGGCTGTGCTGCTCTGCCTGCCAGCGCGTGCTGAGCCCGGCGTTACCGGAGACGCGATCACTTTCGGCCAGATCGCAGCCTTTGAAGGGCCCGCTGGATCGCTTGGGCGGGAGGTCCGCGAAGGCATCCTTGCGGCCTTCGAGGAGGCGAACAGGGCCGGTGGCGTGAAAGGCCGGAAGCTCAGGCTGATTTCGGAGGACGATGGCTACGAGCCGGTGAATTCCATCGAAGCCGCCAAGCGGCTGATGAGAAGCGGCAGGATCTTCGCGCTGATTGGCTCGACGGGCACGCCAACCTCGGCTGTGATCGAGCCCATCGCGTCGGAAGCCAGGGTGCCATTCCTGGCGCCGTTCAGCGGGGCGGGTTTCCTGCGCGAGCCGTTCAACCCAAACGTCATCAACATCAGGGCTTCCTATGGTCAGGAGGCTGCTCTGATGATGGATTGGCTAACAAAAGACAAGGGCGTCTCGCGCATCGCGATCCTGTACCAGGATGACGCTTTTGGCAGAGCGGGGCTGGCAGCACTTCGGGCGGCGCTCGCAAAAACCGGAGTGGAGCTTGCCGCGGAGGCTGTATTCGAAAGAAATACGCTTGCCGTCAAATCGGCCTTGCTGACGATGCAACGGGCGCGGCCGGAGGCCGTGGTCCTGATCGGGCCGTACAAGCCTTGCGCCGAGTTCGTCAGGCTGGCCCGCAAACTGGAGCTGAATGCCATGTTCCTGGCCACCTCGTTTGTGGGCGCCGATGCCCTGGCGCGCGAGCTTGGGCCGCTCGGAGGCGGAATCGCCATCTCGCAAGCCGTGCCTTCTCCCAACGATGGCTCGCTCCCCCTTGGCGCCCGCTTCCGGGCCGCGCTCAAGGCAGCCAAGCCATCCGCTGAAGCCGGGTTCGTGGGGGAGGAGGGATATCTTGCGGGCCGGCTCGTGGCGGCCGCGCTCGAAAAGCTCCCGGAGGAGCCCGCACGCCGCGATTTCCTCGCCAAGATCCTTGGAAACTCCTTCGATTTGGACGGCTTCAAGCTGAATTTTGCCCCAGGCAGCAATCAGGGCTCCGACGCGGTATTCCTGACTGTCTTGCAGCCGGATGGAACCTTCACGCAAATCGCGGGCACGGGTCAGGCGGCCCACTCAGCCCGGGTTCCGCAATAGTGGGCGGCAGGCGTTGAACCATGCAATTGGCTAACACACCGCTGGTTCCAGTCCTTCAGGTCAAGCCGCACCTGTTCGACTTGTGGGCAGCGGTGTGCCGGCACCGCAGCATCCAGTGCAAACTCATTTTCGGCTTCGCGGTTATTACCTGCTTCACTTTTCTTGCAACCAGCGTGGCGTTCTTCTCCTGCAGATCGCTCGTCCAGAGCCTCTACCGGATCGAAAACGAAAACCTTCCGCCGATCATGGAACTGCTTGCGATTTCGCAGCGGGCATCGGCCTTGGCGGCGATGTCGGCGAATATCGCCCGCGCCAACACGGGCTCGGAGCTGGAAAAGGCCATGGGCGCCGCCACCGAGTTCAGGTCGGCTATGATTGCGAACCTTGCGGCCATCCCGGTTCCCCGCGAGCGTACGTCGGAGCTGAAATCGTTGCGGTCGCTGATAGACGACCTTTCCTTCAGCGCCGTTCTGCTCGGAAACGCGACCGCCGAGCGCATCAGCCAGGACGCCAGACGGCGGGCACTTACCGCCGAGGCGATGAAGGCGCACCGGCAAATCGAAGAAAAGCTGGCCCCTATCGCGGACGACGCGAATTTCAATCTGACGATGGCGTTACGCCAAAACTCCGCCAGTTCCGGTACGCAAGGGGACAAGGACGCGCTAAGGACGCTCAGCGAGAAGGAACTGCCGGCTCTCATGGCGCTGGTGGACCTCAAAGCCTCGATCAATCTCATCATGGGAATGCTTGACGAAGTCTCCCTGGCAACCGAGCGTGTGCAGTTCGTGCCTTTGCAGGACCGGCTGATGGCGGCCACCCATCGCGTGCACGTCGACTTGAAAGCGCTTTCCGGCACTCCCGCCACCGGGCAACTCAATTCGGCGGTAGAGGATCTTCTCGCCTTTGCGCGCGACGGTTCCATTATGGATGCCCGGACCAGGGGGCTTGCCGCCGAGGAAAGAACCTGGAGACTGGTGCGGGAGGGCCGGGATAAGGAGGCGAAGCTTGCCGCCGCCGTCGAAAAGGCCGCGGGCCGCTCCCGCGACACGGTCTCGCAATTGGTCGCGGCCTCGAATGCGGAACTCCCAGTCTACAACTTTCTGCTCGCCTTGCTGCCGGCTTGCAGCATCGCCGTTCTCGTGGGCGCGTATCTTTTCGTCCGCCGTTACATAACCCGGCGGCTCAGCAGCCTCCGCAACGCGCTCCTGGACGTGGCCCACGGAAATCTTGCCGTGGAGGTCCCGTCCGGCGGAGACGACGAACTGGCCGAGATGGGAAAAGCGGTGGAGACGTTCAAGGCAAATGCACTGAAGCTGAGGGATCTGGAAGCGGAAAGAACCAGGAATTTCGAGCGCGCCAATCAGGCCCTGAAGGCAAAGAGCGAATTTCTTGCGAACATGTCTCACGAATTGCGAACGCCGATGCACGCCATATTGAGCTATGCCAAAATGGGCGGCGCATCCACGGCCACGGCTGAAATTTCAGAGCTTGAAACCTATTTCAAGAACATTGCCACGGCCGGGCAGCGCCTGCTGGGGCTTCTGAACAACCTCTTGGACCTTGCTAAACTCGAATCAGGGAAGATGCCGTTCGAAATGGCGCCCAGCGACCTTTCCGGCATCCTGGAGGAAGCTCTTTCGGAAATGAGCCCGCTCTTGCAGGAAAAATCCCTGACCGTCACAACGGCAATCGAGGCGGCGAATACGAAATTGACGTGCGACAAGCAACGCATACTTCAAGTGATAATTAATCTTCTATCGAATTCAGCCAGATATTCGCCAAAGGATAGCCGCATCGATGTAAGCATACGTGACGCAAAACTGGAAAATGGCGAGCAGGCTCTTTGCTTCTCGATCGCCGATAACGGCACGAGCATCCCCGAGGAAGAGCTGGAATCCGTGTTCGACAAATTCATTCAAAGCAGCAAGACCAAAACCGGCGCGGGCGGTACCGGCTTGGGGCTAGCCATCTGCCGCGAGATCGTAGAGGCGCATGGCGGAAGGATCTGGGCGGAAAACCGGAAGCCCGGCGGCGTGCGGATAAGCTTCATGGTCGCGAGATACGCGGATCAACATGCGAGATGAGAAATGGCAATTAAGACCAAGATACTCGCCGTCGATGACGAGGAATTCAACCTCGACATCATAAAGCGCCACCTCGTAAGGGCGGGCTTCGAAGCCATTCTCGCGGGGGATGGGCTCCAGGCCTTGCAAAAGCTCGAAGAGAACCCTGGCATAGGGGCGATCGTGCTGGACCGGATGATGCCCGGCATGGATGGCATGGAATTCCTGAGCCGGATCAAGAATAACGCCAGGTATCAGGATATTCCGGTTATCATGCAGACCGCCGCCGCCGGCAGCGAGCAGGTGCTCCAGGGAATCCAGGCGGGCGTCTATTACTACCTCACCAAGCCCTATGACGACGTTCTCCTGGTGGCGATCCTGGAGGCAGCGCTCCGGGATGCACGCGCCAAGAAGGAAATGAAGGACGAGGTGGGCCGGCAGCGGCGCATGCTGGGCCTCATGGAGGAAGCCATCTTCCGCTTCCGTACCCTGGAGGACGCGAAGACGCTGGCCTTTTATATCGCCAACTGCTTCCCAGACCCCGAAAAGGTGGTGTTCGGCCTGAACGAGCTTTTGATCAACGCCGTGGAGCACGGCAATCTCGGCATCACCTATGGCGAGAAAACCAAGCTGATCCTGGGCGGCACCTGGATGGATGAAGTGGAACGCCGGCTTGAAGCTCCTGAATATAAGGGCAAGCACGCGCGGCTCTCCTTCAAGGCGGCGAAGGAAGCCATCGCCGTTACCATCAAGGACGAGGGCGGCGGCTTCGACTGGACCAAATATGTCGAGCTTTCGCCCGACCGCGCCACCGATCCGCACGGACGCGGCATCGCGGCGTCGCGTCTCATGTCCTTCGACAGCATGGAGTATCTTGGCACTGGAAACGAGGTGCTGTGCAAGGTCTTCCTGAACCAGGCAGAACTGGACGGCACGCAAACGCCGGCACCCGTCCAGAAAAATGCCGCCTGAACGTGCGCAAATGCGTGACATAAGCCGCATCCAGGATCGTAAGGATGCGTCCCCGAACGATGCCAGGCCGTGCCTTGAAACGAGCGAATCTCCTTTTCGAGCCGGCCGATACCATGCTTGCGGCCATATTCATTGAGCTTCGTCATCGGCCGTCGCGGGATCGTTTCCGTGGCCGTCCGGCTTGATGACGGCAGCCGCCATTGAATGCGTGCCCACGGCTGCGAAATTTGATATTCACGCACCCAAACCGCAAACGGCATCTGGCACTTCACCGATAGGAAGTTTCATGAGTACGATCCTGCAAAGCCTGCCCAAAGGGCAAAAAGTCGGCATCGCTTTTTCGGGCGGTCTCGACACCAGCGCGGCACTCCTGTGGATGAAGCAGAAAGGTGCGCGCGTCTTTGCCTATACCGCCAATCTCGGCCAGCCCGACGAAGCCGACTACAACGAGATTCCGCGCAAGGCCATGGAGTATGGCGCCGAAAATGCGCGGCTCGTGGATTGCCGCAAGCAATTGGTCCACGAAGGTATTGCCGCCATCCAATCTGGTGCCTTCCACATCAGTACCGGCGGCATTACTTACTTCAACACCACGCCGCTTGGCCGCGCCGTAACGGGCACGATGCTGGTCGCGGCGATGAAGGAGGACGGCGTCGACATCTGGGGCGATGGCTCTACCTTTAAAGGCAACGACATCGAGCGCTTCTACCGCTACGGCCTCTTAACCAACCCGCACCTCAAAATCTACAAGCCCTGGCTCGATCAGCAATTCATTGACGAACTGGGTGGCCGCGCCGAGATGTCGGCGTTCATGACCGCCAACGGCTTCGGCTACAAGATGAGCGCCGAAAAGGCCTATTCAACCGACAGCAACATGCTGGGTGCTACCCACGAGGCCAAGGACCTCGAACACCTGGACTGCGGCATCAAGATCGTCAATCCCATCATGGGCGTGCCATTTTGGCGCGAGGACTGCACCGTCAAGGCCGAAACGGTGGCAGTACGTTTCAAGGAGGGCCAGCCCGCCGGGCTGAACGGCCAGACGTTCGGCGATCCGGTCGCGCTGCTTCTTGAGGCCAACGCCATCGGCGGCCGGCATGGCCTTGGCATGAGCGACCAGATCGAAAACCGGATCATCGAAGCCAAGAGCCGCGGCATTTACGAAGCTCCAGGCATGGCGCTCTTGCACATCGCCTACGAACGCCTTGTCACCGGCATCCACAACGAAGACAC
>PMBZ01000139.1 GCA_003153975.1 Hyphomicrobiales bacterium | reverse complement strand
GCGGAGAAGGAGTGCAAGGCGCTGCTGGCGGCGGGCGAACCGAAGGAAGGTGCGAACAGCGGGCGGCACCTCCAGGTGCTGCCGGCCTACGACCAGTGCATCAAGGCCAGCCACATCTTCAACCTGCTCGACGCGCGCGGCGTGATTTCGGTGACCGAGCGGCAGAGCTATATCCTGCGGGTGCGCGACATGGCCAAAGCCTGCTGCGCGGCGTGGCTCAAGACCGAAGGCGGCGGCGCGGCATAACAAGAACTGCCCTGGGAAATTGGTGCAAACATGCGTTGCACCGACGATGATGTGGTGATATGAAATGCCCCGGACAAAGCGTTGTTCGCGAAGGCGAAGAGGGTCATCGCATTGATCTAGCTTTGTTTTCCTGCCTTGGAGGGGTGCCCGAGTGGCTAAAGGGGACGGACTGTAAATCCGTTGGCTAAGCCTACGTTGGTTCGAATCCAACCCCCTCCACCAGATCACCCAAAAAAGCGAAGTTTTTCAAAGAGATACGTCCCAAAAGTTGAAAACGGTAAAGCGCGTTTTCACGTCGCCTGTTCCTTTTGCGTTCCCGCCAGCTTCGAAAACGCCTGCTCAGCAAGACGCTGTTGATTGGCCTCGCGGGTGTACCGCTCGACCTCCTTCAGGGTCGCATGGCCGGTGATCGCGCGAATCTGGTGCGTCGAGCAATCGCACTCGGCGAGGCGTCGCGATGCCGCCTTGCGGAGCCCATGCGGACAGCAATGCGGAATGCCTGCCTCGATGCAGGCCCGCTTCAGCCAGTTGTAGAAATACTTCTCGGAGAAAGGCTTGCCGGCGCGGGTAACGAGGATCGTCTGCCCGCCGATGAGCGCGGTCGCTGTGAGCGCTTCCTTGAGTTCCGGAAGGAGCGGGATAACCACGGGCGCGTCCGTCTTTTCTTGAACGACGGTCACGCGGTCGCCGGCAATCTGGCGCGGTCCCATCGTGCGCACGTCGCCGCTCCGTTGCGCGGTCCCGAGAAGCAACTCCAGCGCCAGGCGTTCCCTTGTCCCGAGGCCCCAGCGATCACGGAAGGCGGCAATCTCGCCATCCGTCCAGGTGTGAAAACCCTTCACCGAGCCTTTGATTTTTTTCACCGTCCTGGCCTGGTTGATCGAAATCTGTTCCAGATCGAGCGCGTGATCGAGCAGGATCACGAACAGCGAAAGCCAGCGATTGGCCGCGGTCGGCGTCTTCGCCTTCGCCTCCACAATGGCGCGGATGTGCTTCCGCTCGATCTTCGCCACGCCCTTGTCGCCGTGCTCGGCTCGCATCCGCTCCAGAATGTTCCGGTATGTGGTTTGCGTGCTCGGCTTCAGCGCCCGCCAGGTGCTCGACGAGTAGTAGGAAACGATCAGCGCATTGAGCGTTCCCTGGACCGTCTGGCCGGCACCCGGGCAAGTCTTCGCCTTCCCGGCCTGCTCATAGGCGCGCATGAATTCCGGCGACCATGGAAGCCCCGGAAGGCGCGTGCGGGCATGGCCCTTGCGCTCGTAATACCAGAAGCCCGAGCCGCCCTGCCGGTCGCGCTTCCAGTGGCAATACCGCGGCGGTCGTCTCATTACCCCAGGACCTCGTCCCATTCGTTGTGCTCCTCTTTCGATGCTTCATCGCGCATTCGCGCCCAGTCAGCGCGCAGGCGGTCTACATCAAACAGGACGATCTTGGGAGATACCTTGTAGGGCCGGTGCACCTTGCCCTCATTGATCCAGGCGTCGAGCGTGCGCTCGCTTACGCCAAGTAGGGTCGCGGCTTCCGTCCGCCGCACGGCAATATTCGTCATCAGCACATACCGCATCGAGAGCCCGAAACGGGCTTGGTTGTTGAGCCGGTGGAAAAACCAGATGTGCGTTGCGTATGTACTGTTCTCGATGGATGTCTGCGGCCGCTCCATACCGCAGGTTGTGTTGCTAGATATTGCAGCCACCTGCCGAGTTCAAGATGCCGACGCCGGGAAAAATGCGGCTCGGATCATGAGCCACGCTCAAGCCGTTCTTTCTGCGCCATTTCGTGCGCTTTTTGCCATGTCATCCGCCCCGGCGATTGCTCTTGCTCGGCGATGTGCCCACACAGTGCGTCCATGTCGCGCTCAAGTTTGACGCGTTCGAACACAGCGATCATCCGGCTGGGACGATACGGCTCACGGATTTTGCCGGCCTTTGCCCACAACTCAAGCTGGCGGCGGCTGACGCCGATATGTGCCGCCGCCGCTTCCGGCCTGAGGTATTGTGGTGGGAAAGGGTTGAGCTTCATATTCCCTCCGGTTTGCAGGTTTGCGCAAACTCGCAAATATCCCTTGCGCCACGATGGCCGGGAAGCAATACGCTGTGTCGGCCTCCCGGAATGCGCGATCCTGGCCGCGGCGAAAGAGTGGCGCTCAAGGGTTGCCGCAAGGGATACAGTCCGCGAGGCGCGGAGGCGGTAGCGAAACGCATTTGCGCTCATACCATATAACTTTGCGCCGGAACCGGCTGTACCTCGCCATGAGTAGAATGGCATTCCAAATATACGCATTTCAAAGGAATTTGTTTGCGCGGCCCCGTTCGCCATGCCCTTGATCGTAAGCGGTTCCGGATGATCGGCGAGCCATTCGAGAGCGCCACGAAGCGCACGGGCAAGGTCGGCGCGGTCCCCGTCGCTGAGGAAGCGCGACAAGCCGCGCCCATCGTGATCGAAGCCAACAACCGCTGCCTGCTCAAGCGCCCGCATCGATCAACCCTTGCCACGCGCGCAAATGCGCTTATTATTCTGCCCGCCTACCGCCGCGTTTATAGGGAAATCCTATTGCTAACGGTCAGTTTCGATCCCGAAATGCAACACAGTATCCGCCGCGCAACATGTAACGCAACGGGTTTGATAAATATCAAAAAACGCGAAAGGCGCGAGGGCTTGGGCGCCGCACCCCTGGCCGATGCTTGGAAAGTACCTTAGAGGCCTTTGAAATCGGCCTCTGACGCCCGTTTGTGGCTTGCGTGGCGGGCGAAAGCGGGTTGCGCCTTTGGGTTGTGCCGGGTTAGCCTTCCGCGTTTCCTGGGGCTACTATGTGGCTCACAGGGCCGTGTTGCAGTTGCGCCATAGCGTTGCCGTGTTGCAATGAGCTTGGCCGCATGCAATAGGCTTTCCCTATACAAGGCAGCGGCCATATCCTTGCCTATGATCGATAGGCTTGCGGTTGAGCATTGGCTATATCACCCTGCCCCATAGCTGGCGGCGATGCCGCCGCCCATGCCCGCCTGCCTACTGCGCAAGGGCTGCCCCTTGTCCTATTCCTTCCGCCTTCTTCGCCCTTTGGTTATGCCGCCTATAGCTTTCTGCGATATGGCGCGGTTTGGTATGCGGCGGCGTTGGGCGTGGCTACAGGCCAAGTTCGCTGTGCGATCCGAGGTGCACGAGTTCCAGTGTTTCGCCGTCCGGCTTGCGATAGATCAGCACCAGGTCCGGCCTGACATGGCAATCGCGGTGGCCCTTCCACACGCCGGTTAGCGCATGATCGCGGTGCCGATCTGCGAGCGGTTCATCGTTGGAGAGCACTTCCAGAACGGCCGCCAAGCTGGCGTCGAGCGTTGCATGGTTCGGCCCTTTGGCTTCGCGCTTGTAATCGCGCTTGAAGCTCGTGAGCCGCCTAATCGTCCGCATGCAGGTCGGCCATCAGCGCTTCGATGCTGGTGAAGGTCTTGCCTTCGCCGCGCTCCGACGCCTTCAGGGCTGCAATCGTCTCCGCGTTCGGGATTATGTCCGCGAACGGCAACGCTTGATCCTGGACGATGTGAAGCAGCATCAGCCGGTGCGCATCCGAGATGGACAACCCATAGTCTGCGAGCACGGCCGCCGCCTCCGCTTCGAGCTGCCGGGGATCGGGCGAGATGCCCGCAAGGATATCGGCCCGCGCGCTTCTGACTGGCTGCGGATCGGTCTGGGCATGGGGGACGGTATCGGTCTGCATGGCGATGTTCCTTGCTGGTCGCGGCAGTGTGGCTCGGTTCGGCGTATGTCACGCCTTCACGAGCCCGGTGTGGCGCTCGATCCGTTCGACGCGCATCTTGATGCCGCTAATGTCATGCTCGATGATTTGCGCGCTTTCCTTAAGCGATGCCACATCGGCTTTGACAATGCCCATGTCCGCGCGCGTGGCAGCGACCGCAACCTGAAGCTCAGTGACTGCGCCTTGCAGCTCCGCAATGGCGGCATCGCTCTTATCGAAGCGCGCTTTGACTTCCTCGCGGAAGCTGGCGTTTTCCTCGCGCATCTCGCGGAGCAGGCGCAACGTGAGGTTTTCAGGTTCATCGGCCATGGCGACTCCTTTGATCCAATATAGCCGTTCCCCAGGCGCGCCGCGAGTCCGTTACGCGCTGGAGGCTTGGCGCGGAGGCGCGGCGGGGTTTGATCCCGGCGAGCGGCGATGTCGTGGGCCAGATGCGGATCGTGCCGGTCTCCGCCTGGATGATGTTATGCAAGTTTCTTTGCGGCGCTGACCATATCTATTGGGAGGGCAGTAAGTGACTTCGCTTCAAACGACAGGTTAAGATAGTTACGCGCAACGCGAGCAACAGCCATTGCTTGAGACTTATCACGCCGCTTTTTGATAGGCTCGCGGGTCTCCGCCTTTGTTGCCAACCAGTACTTGTATAGAGCGTAGACGCGTGGGTCTATACAGCTAACCCAGACCGGAAGGCCATCGGCGGCGATGACCATCGATTCAAACCTCGGCGCGTTCATCAGCCATTCGAGGCCGAAGATAGCCACTGGAACGATGTCGTTGTCCGCCAAGCCAGAAACAGTGTTGTTAACCTCGTCCTTCGCGGCAGGGCGTATCAAGTCAACATAGTACCCTTCGTCATTTATGGCGCGGAAATGCCCTGGACGACTACTGAAGGTCGCATCGACGCTCCGCAGCAAGCCCAGGACACCGGATTCGCTCACCTCCGGAGCCGCAGCCAGAGACAAACGGCGCCTTGCGTCATACATCAAGTCAATGTCATGAGTGGCGATTAGATCGGCCCCGAACACAATACCGGCCTTGGTTCCATAGGCAAATAACGAGTGCGTTCCCACAACAATCAGTTGGGTTCCCAGCAGGCCAACGTGATCCAGCTTTCGCAAGATGCGTGCGGCGATGGTAGGCATTTGCCCAAGCCTGAGCGCACGATTGACCACCGCTCTTTGCTCTATCTTGCCCTTCAGGGTGGTAACGCGCCGCTTTAGGCGGGTACGAGCCTCGGTATAATCCGCTTTGATGTTTTCCGTCTCAGGCGACCTCGGTCCGAGTGATTTTTCAACCCGATCCTGCACGCGATAGAGATACTCCTGTCCGCTGATCTTCTTCCACTTCATGCGGCCCTTGTAGCTGTGCCGGAACTCCTGGTCGGCGGGCCTCCAGGCATCAAATAGCTGCTGCATATTGATAAGTTCGCGACGCTGCTCATCGTTGAATTCAGAGATCGCCATCGTTCACCACTAAGTGTTTGAGCGGGCGTAATTTACCCCAAAATTCCAGAATTGCCAGAATTATGGGGTAAATGTCGGTATAACAATGGCTTAGTCGTTGACGTGACCCTTGCCGGCTTGCCTTATGCCAGGCAGGTGGGTCCGATCAGGTTGCGTGCGCTGCCCGCCGGCTATACCCTGGCCAAAGACTCAGCCCCGGTGAAGCCATGACCGATATCGCCGAACTCGAACGCCGCGTCGCCGCTTTGGAGGCCGCTCAAAATGACACCACCCAAACTCAGCGATGGGTCGTGGCAAAACTTGGCCGCATGTCCGCGGTTCAGGACGAGCACACGCTGCACCTGGAACGGATCGAGGGCGATGTCACGGAAATCAAGCAGGACATCTCGGAGCTAAAGCGGGACGTTTCAGGGCTGAAGCAGGAGGTTGCCGGGCTCAGAAAAGACCTGCCCGCCATCGTTTCGGAAAGCCTGCGCGAGGTTCTAAAGGAACGGCGCGACGGGTAGCGCCTCGATCTGCTCTGGCGGGTGCCGCTCGACTTAGGCGGCGGTGCCCTTCTGCTCGATTAGCTCGTTGATCGTATTCCGCGCGCCGTCGATGGAGTGCTGCAACTGTGCCTTGAGTTCGTCGTCATCCTTGCAGTTGTTCGGTGCCCAAATGCCGATGAAAACCTGCTCGTGATCCTTTACGATCCCGCTCACGTCGAGGATGGCGGTTCCGTTGAACGCGTTGGTGTCGGTACGCCATTTGAATTCAACGACCGGCGCCGGGTACTTCTCCGTCAGGTAGGATTGGACTTCATCTCGTGTCATACATAGACCCTTTCTTTGATATGCCGAGCTGGCCGGCGTGAACTCAGGACGGCTGCGAGGGTAGGAGCACAGCATCAGGGCGGACACTCAACCGGGCGGACCTAGCGCCATTCTGCGCCGCACTGTCCATGCGCGATGCGATTGTCTTGTGAAGCGACGCCGTTTCCGCGCCGGCGTTCACCGTCTGCTGCTTGATGTCCACCGCGAGCATCGCCTGCCACTTTGTGGCGCAGTTCCAAATGGTGTTCCGCTCGTGCGTTATGAGGTTCACGACGCTTAACTCCATCCAGAATTCGCAGATGTGGCAAACGTCTGAGCACTTCTTGCGCCAGTGCGGGCAGTAGGAGCCGTCAGCAGCGTGTCTAGGTTTATCTGTCTGGGCCATCTTCAATCCTTGCTCGCCAAAATTAGGTCGACATACGCCACGGCGAGGTTAATCGCGTTGCCCGTCCAACCGTGCGCGTGCGCGCTGCCGCTGCCTGAGTTTTGGATGGAGATACCTGTCCCGGCTGCGCTTGTACCCCCGGAGAAACCTGTTCGGGCGGCATCGATGCCTGCTGAATAGTTTCCAGACATGTTCGCTCCGCCATAGCCGCCTGTCCAAGGGATCGAATGCGCATGGGTAGGATCGCTCACGCCATGACCGTGCGGGCCATTTTCCGCAGCCGTCAGCGCATGCCCGGCAACCGTGCCAGTTGGCGTTATGCTCGTAAATGCCGCCGAGAACGCAACGGAACCGCCGCTTGACGCGGTTCCGGAGACGACGCGCAGGGCCTTGTCGTTGTGCGTCGTTTGTTTCGTCCAGCCAGCCGGCGCGGTTGACTGAGCGAAGGTCATGGTCGTTCCAGAGGGCGCGTTAAAAGCGCCAACGTTCCCCTTGGCCGCGAGCGCGTCCTGGAGCCCGGACACATCGCCCTGGGTGTGCCCGTGCGAAACGTTCGCCTTGCCCGAAATGGCGGTTCCAAGACCTGTTACATCGCCCTGAACGTGCGAATGATAGAGCGGCGCGCGCTCGGTTATAGCCTCGCCCTGATCGGAGACCGCCCCGCCAAGGGCGATAATTACGTCACCAACGCTATTCAGAACGGCCTGAACGTTTGCGCCCGTGAAGCCCTCCGGCGCGGTTGCGGGAAGGTCGGACGCGGTCCCGTTCAGGTCGCCGCGGTCGCCTTTTAGCCCCTGGTCCCCGGTGTCGCCCTTGACGCCTGGAAGGCCGGAGATGCGCAGCCGCCACGCCGAATAGGTGCCCGATCCGCCATGATCGAGGATATCGAGGACGAGCGCCCCGGTTTCCCGGCTGAACGAGACAACGCGGCCGGCCACATATTTGCTCGCGTCCGTCGAAACGGAGGCCGAGACGAAAGACGGAAGCGGCCATATCGCGCGATCTGCATCCGCGACGATGAACGTCACCTCCCCCGACGCGGCGATGGTGATCTCCGATGCGCTCCCCGCCTCGAAGAGGTTTGCGACCGAGGCGATCTTGGCAAGCGCCATCGCGACGAGGGGCGTCAGTTGGTTGTTCACGCGCTCAAGACCGAGCGAGACAACGTTTTCGGCCGCGAGTTCGCCGACCCTGATCCGGTTCTCCGTTGCCTTGATACGCAGGTCAACGTCGTCAAACCTCGTATTCCAAAAAGACGGGTCGGCGATGTTGTCGCCGCGCCGGACCTCGTATGGGCTCGTCATCGATCAACTCCTTCTCCGCGGCCTGCCGGCGCGCGGGTGTTCTGTTTCGGGGGTGTATCTCGCGCCACTCTGCGAGGAACGAAGCCTCAAGCTCGGCCGCATCTTCCGTCGACATTTCCGGCAGCTCGCCGTCGTCGAGGTGCGCCTGGCGTTTGGCTTGTCCATGCCCGCCACCTATGCCGCCAGCCTGAGCGCAGGCGTCGCAGCTTCCGGCGTCAGCTTCGAGCGCAGGCTCGACAGCGCGGCGCCCAGCGGGATGATGCACATCGCCCGGAGGCCGCCGTACTCGTCTGCCGCCAGGGCAAGGTCGGCGTTCGTGGCGAGAAAATCGCCATCGGCCGGGTGATCGGCATCGAGAACGGCGATAAACAACCAGGCGTCGGGGCTGTCGAGCAAGGCAGCGGCCTGTTCCTCGGCCATTTCGAAGCACCGGATCGACCGGTTTCCGTGGAGCGGATGGAGGCGGTTGATTTCCCCCCACGCTGCGAGCGCGGTTAGTTCTGCGACAGTACATTTGCGACTGGTGCGTGCCGGAAGCCGCCCCCTCCGGCGATGTTGGCCGAGTTCCCGGCCCGTGATGCCGGTTAGTGCCTCAACCTGTGATGCTTTGAAGGTTTCACGCATTGCAAACCCCGTGATTGCACCGCCTAACGCGGCTTATGCGTCTGATTATACAGGATTTTCGCGCGCATTGGAATGGAAATACAACGCTAGGTGGTGCTTTTCGCGTTATTTCAGTCACTTCGCCGGACGTTTCGCAGCTTATCACGGCGAAATAGCGCGGATCGACTGCGATTGTGAGCGGATCGCTCTCGTCATAGTCAGGTTATGACTTGAACGTGCGCGGAATGACACGTTCGAATGCGCTGGTTGCTTTGTTGATTGTGGGCTGGAATGTGAAGCGGGAAGGGGGGGCGACCCGGCACGAGACCGGGCCGCTTCGGCGGCGGCTCAGCGCTTCGTCGAGACGCCCATCTGGATAGCGGTCTTCTCGTGGACCTCCCCCCAGACGGTGCCAGCATTTTTACGGACGACGGGGAGATCAGGCCCCCCGAACGTGGGATGTTCGGCCATGCGCGCGGCCAGGGAGGCCGGGTTCGTCTCGACCGGCGCCGTCCGCAGGAGAGAGACGGCCTCGGTCGGCTCAAGGGCCGTGTCGAGCGCGACACCCAGAGCCATGTTCATGCGGCCCTTAGCTTCGGGTGAGCGCAAAATAAGCGCTATCCGAGCCACAGCATCGGCGCACACCTCAGCCTTAAGCTGCGCAAGTTGCGAGGCGTTCATAACAATTTCTTCGTCTTCCAAAAGTGCCATCGTAGATACCCTCCGCGCCGCCACGGGCGCTGCTAGTGTTGAGGAAAGGCCCGAAGCAGAAGCGGCACGGGCCGGAGCCGCGCGAACTGTCCGGGATGAAGTCCCGGCGCGTTTCGCCAAAAACTCAACGGCCTGCTCGACCGTCCCGATACGGTCGGCAAGACCGCGAGCAATCGCGTCCGCGCCGACGAAAACCGCCGCCTCAGTTTCCCGTGCGGCCTTCGCGGAAAGCTTAGCCCCGCGGCCGGCCGAAACGGTTTGAAGGAAGGCGGAATAATGGGCGGAGACGAGCCCGGACAGCTCCTCTATCGCCTCCTGATCGAGAGGCTGGAGCGAGTTGCCCGACGCCTTCTTCGCGCCCGCCTTGATGATGGTCGGACGGATGCCCGCCATCTGAAGCTCGCCGGAATGGTCCATGTGGACCAAAACGACGCCGATAGAGCCGACTATCGATGTTTGCGAGGTCCAGATGGCGTTTGCGCCCGATGCGATGCCGTATGCCGCCGAGCAGCACATATCATCGACGACCGCGTGAACCGGCTTTGTCTCCCGCGCGGCCCGGACGGCATCCGCGACGGCTTGCATGCCGCCCGCCTCGCCGCCTGGGCTATCGATAACGAGGCATATCGCGCCCACGTCGCGGTCTTGAACCGCCTTCGCAAGCTGGAACCGCAGGCCCTCATAGGATGTGAGCCCGCTCGATGCGCCGGCATACGCCCCCTTATTGACAAGGGTGCCGTAAACGTCGATTAGCGCAACCTGGTCCTGGACTCGGTATGGCTTGGCCTGCCCGTCCGCGCCACGGCTTGAGCCCATGAAGCGCGAGGCTTCCGGCTTTGGAATGTCGATGTCGAGGCGCTCGCGGATGCCGTAGAGGATGGCCTCCGCCTTGCCAGGATGGATCAAGAGGGGCGTGTTGAAGATGCGCCCAGATAGGTTGATTAGAGCCGACACGGGCTAGCCTCCTATGATGCAGGTTCGATAGGGACGCTGCCCCTGCGTGGTGATGTAAGCAAGGTGGCCTCCCTCAATGCCGTAGGGTTTCCTGAGGGACGATGGTCCGAAGCAGCATATCGATGGCCTGCTCTGCGGGTATGTCCGTGTAAAGCGTGAGCATCTCTGCCAGATCGGCTAGCTCATCACATTCTGAAGCGCGCGGATGCGTTAGAATTGCCCTCGCCCGTCGGCGTACCGAAGCTCGCCCTTGCTCGGCAGCCGCCTCACGAATATTATGAAGTTCTTCACGGCTGAATCTGAGCGTTTCTCTTGCCATGTTCTTCCCTTGGGTTGGTGGCCCCGCCGTGTCCAGGCGGCGGGGCCTGATGCGACCGTTTTTGGCTCGGGGTGGAGTCAGTCCCCTCGGCCGCAAGTCAGTTTTCAGATCGTGTCGACGCGCGCGATCTGCGACCGAAAATCGCGCTCGGCCTCGATCTCGCTTTCCTGCCCGGCCTTCAACCCGGCACGGCGCTCGTCATCGGCAAGTTGCTCGGCCGCGGAACGCAGGGAGTGCTCGCCGCACCAACGCGCGGCGTGGATTTCAGAATGTTCCCTCGGGAACCTAAGGCAGCTCAAGCCGAATGGCGTGAGGCGGGCGTTCGCCACATGAATCGGCACGGTCCTGGCGAATCGGCAGTTGCCGCAGCATTCAGGCTTGGCGGCTGGAGTTGTTTTCGACATGGCTTCCTCTTTCGGAATTTACGCGGCGAAGTGCTAATTACCGAAGAAACATAGCATATTCTCCGTTTTGATGATAGTACAAACGTCGCATTTCTGCGAAAAAATGCACCGATTGAAGCATATTTCTCGCTTTGCAGGCGTCTATCCGTGCCTGTTGATGCGTTGCGACTTGGATGACGCTGCCAGCTCGCGCTAACCGTGCAGCTATGATTTGACATCTTCTATCTGATACATGACCATGCGAAGAAATAAGCCGCGTTGCTCGTCGATGAAAAGATTAACGGAAGATTGCTCACGGTGCGTCGTGCTAAGCGTATGAATACGCATAAGAATTTTCTAACGCGGAGGTTGCAATACGCCCTGGGAGTTCTTATCTTGTTCGTGCGAAACGCGGTCAGCGAGCACAAAAAAAGCCCCCCAGATGTGATCGGGAGGGCGTTTGATTGGAAGACTCTCTGAATTGGCGCTGTAGCGGTCATCTTGGCGGATGATCAGTTTTAACAACCGGGCTCAACGGTGAGAAAACGCAGCGGCCATATCTCTCTGACAGAGGTAGATATACCGCAAAATTCCGTATTTTCAAGACCGTTGAGCTTCTTTTTTTCGGGAAGCTCGAAAAATGTTGCAGGCATATAGTGGCGTAGCTGAACGCACCCACCCAATTTCATCCGCCCATTGCTTCGCAGACCATGCTCCGGCCTTGCGCCGGGCCGGATGGGCCGCTGGTGATGCCGGAGAGGATTTCCCGTCAAAATTGCCCGCCAGGCCCTATTGCTGTGATTCGTTCGATTTCGGCCTATATCGCCAGCCTCGCGAAAGAGCGCTCGGTTTCCGGTACATCCAGTACAACGAACCGGAGCGCAGGCGCTGGTTGTTGTTGGACCTCGATTTCGTAGGCGCGGCGGAGGCTTACGACCGGGCCAACGTTGCGGTTCCCAACTACGTTCTTGAAAACCCGGCAAATGGCCATGCGCAGTACGCCTACGAACTCAGGACGCCAGTTACCTATTACGGCAAGTCGCATGAGTCGCCGATAACGTTCCTTCGCGACATCGAACGCGGAATGATCCGTCGGCTCGGCGCGGATAAAGCCTTCGCGGCCATGACGACGAAAAACGCGTTGCACCCGGCCTGGCGTGTTTCGCGTCCTCGCTCGATTGCGCACGACCTTGGCGGCCTAGCTCAATGGCTCGAACCCGCCGATATGAAGGCCTGGGCGAGGGGAGAGCGGGAGGCTGGCCTCGGTCGCAATGTCACCGTTTTCGAGGCCCTGCGCAATCTCGCCTACGGCGCGGTGCTGCGTCTCAAGGCTGCTGGCGCGGGGGTGGCAGAATTCCGCGCCTGGCTCTGGAAATGCGCGGCAGAGATCAATGTCGCATCGTCATTTGCCTATCCGCTACATGGAGCCGAGATCAACGGCATTGTGAAATCGGTGAGCCGCTGGGTTTGGAAGCATTTCACGCCAGAGCGCTTCAGCGAAATCCAGCGTGCACGCGGCGTTCAGGGGAACGCCGTTCGATGGTCTGGACATACAAGTGCTGCTGAGCAAGCCGCTGCGGAAGGCATCTCTCGTCGGACCTTGTTCAACCGAAAAGCACGCGAAAAACTGCTAAACCAGAAAGTTGCACTATCGCCATATCAGGATAAAGGGGGTTTAGGGGCTACGGCAGCCATATGCTCCACCCCGCAGCCAGAGCAGGGTTCCGAGGCCGGCGTCACAATCAAGGGCCGGGCCGGACGGAAGCGGAAGCCGGGCGCCTCTGCGCCCGTAGCAGGGAGGGCTTGAACATGGCCGCCATCCTGTTACGCCGCTACCAACAGGACGCGATCTCCGCAGCCCGCGCGTCCTTCGAGGCCGGACACAAGGCCCCTTTGCTGGTCATGCCCACCGGGTCAGGTAAAACCGTCACATTCGCCGTGATCGCGAGGCTTGTTCTGCCGAAACGCACGCTGGTTATTGCCCATCGGAAGGAACTGATTGAGCAGGCCGTCGCGAAGATCGAGGCCGTGACTGGCATCCGGCCCGGTGTCGAGATGGGGCCGCGGCGAGCCCTGGCGAGCGATCCGATAGTGGTCGGCACAGTCCAGACGCTCGCCAAGCGCAAGGTTGCGGGCGAGTCCTTTGCGCTGGTGGTCGTGGACGAGGCGCATCATGTGGTTGCCGACAGCCAATACGCCACGGCGATCAAGGCTTCCGGAGCCAAGCACCTGCTTGGCGTAACCGCCACGCCTTACCGCGCGGACAAGCGTGCCTTGAGCGCGGTCTTTGACGACAATCCGTACAACCTGGGCATGCTTGACATGGTCGATTTAGGCCGGACAAGCGGCGGGTCGGAAGGGTTGTGCGATATCACCGTCAGAACATTGCCGATCCAGATCGACATGGGCGCGGTTCACGTACGGCAGGGGGACTTTGTTGCCGGCGAGGTTGCTGACGTGCTGGAGCCTGAGCTGGCCCGCCTTGCCGACATCGTCGCGGCGGAATACGCAGATCGGAAGCTTCTGGCGTTCTGCCCTCTGCGGGCATCGTCGCGGGCCTGGACAGAACTCCTTCGGGCTCGCGGGCTCCCGGCCGCGCACGTTCAGGGTGACAGCCCGGATCGCGCCGAAATCCTGGCTGCCTTCGCCCGCGACGAAATCCGCTTTCTGTCGAATTCCGCGGTCCTCACGGAAGGGTACGATCAGCCTGATATCGACACAGTCTTGCTGCTGCGGCCAACGAAAAGCCGCGGCCTATTCGCGCAGATGGTCGGGCGCGGCACCCGGCTGCACCCAGGCAAGGAAGGACTGCTCGTCCTAGATCCCATGTTTGTTTCGGAGCGCCATAGCGTCATGCACGCCGCGTCTCTGGTAGCCACCGATGGCGAGCAGGAGGCCCGCGTCACCAAGCTCATGCGACGCGGCCTGTCCATGCAGGCGTCTGTCCAAGCTGACGCGGCGGCAGAGAAGGACCGGCTCAAGGAAGCCCTGCGGCGGGCAGCCAGGCGCAATCCTTACCAAAGGCGCCTCGCCGAACTGGCGATAGAGCTGGATGACATCGGGCTCGCGAGCTGGGAACCCACCATGCCATGGCATCACGAGAGGCCGAGCACGAAGCAGCTCGCGGCCCTGGAACAGGCCGGCATCTCTGCGGACACGATAGGGTCAAGAGGGCTTGCTTCGGCGGTTCTTGACAGGCTGGCGCAACGGCGACTTCAAGGTCTGGCGACACTCAAGCAGGTCAGGTATGCCCGCATGCTGGGCCATACCGCGCCGGAAGAGCTGACATTCGCCGAGGCATCGGCATGGATCGGCAGCGCTCGGCAGGCCGCGTAGAGAGACGGCCGTTTGGTTGCCCCCTGGAACCGCATTCCGGGGGCAACCTTGTCCGTCACGCCATCGCCTCGGCCGTGATGCCGAAATCCGCGAACGCGTTACGGGCGCGCTGGGCCTCGATCACATCCGCGATTCGTTTACGCCACCTTGCCGCGAGAGACGGCCGCTTCCGGGCCGGCGCAATGCCGAGCCGGGCTTCGAGAGCGGCGATCTCGCGCTGGACATCAGCCGCTCGCCTGGCGTCGAAGGGAATCGGCACGAAGCCGGTTTCCATCCATTGAAATGCGGGCCGACGCAGGTGTTCAAGTTCATGCCGGGCGATAGCGAGATTGAATTCGTCAAGTTCGCGCGATGGTGTGGGCTGTACAAAGATCATATTGGCCTCCGTTGGTTGAAGCGCCAGCAATAACGCACTGATGTTGCAAAGATATTCTTCAAATACGCAAAATTAGAAACGCACACCTGAGGCGTATGTGAACGCATCCGGCCGGATATACTGCGCGAACAGACGGCCGCGCATCCGCAACCTTCCGTTCCGCGCCCGCGGCGCGCCGCTCCGCTTCGACGCGCTTGCCCGCATGCTCCTTGAGCAGGCCGAGCAAGACAACCTGGTCGGACAGGTCGGGGAGCGCCGCTGTGCCATAGCCGCCCGTCTTCCGGGAGCGATGGCGGGACTTCTCCGGCGAGCCACATCTGGAATGGGAGCGCCCTCTCTGCTGCTCCGGAACAAGCGAAACCATGTCTCGAAGCATTCGCTCGCTGCTATCCTGGGGAACAGCACCAGTAACCGAGGAGAAAACCACGCCCTCCGAGGCCCGTAAACTCGCCGCGAACATGGCAATCAAGGTGCCGCTCAGCTGGGCCGGGCTCAAGGACTGCGGGGCAGGAAGTAGGCTGGCGCCTAACCGGCATCCTTTCGTGCAGCTCGCGGATGGCGCCGGCCTCTAGTGGCGCTCGCTGGATCGGTGCTGCGGCGTTCGGACGCAGTTCCGATCCAGCAGGTCACAGCTTTGGGTTGAGAAAAGCGCTTCCTGAGAGGGAATGTCTACCACTCAAGGGCGAAAGAAGACCACTGCAATCGGTCAGCATGCTTTTAGGCCAGTCGGTGGGTTCGTGGGTTCTGCGGGGATAGTGTAGCATTCCATTAGATGGGCACGTTGAACAAAAAAGGATGACCGGCGCTGTAATCGCCGGCCACCCCGATGGCCCGTCAAACCTTGGCAAGGAGGACAGACCAGTGAGAAATCTAACAGTAACAGGGGCAAAACACCGGGCAAC
>PMBZ01000013.1 GCA_003153975.1 Hyphomicrobiales bacterium | reverse complement strand
CCCACTCGTGTTCCTTGGTGTAACGGTAGCTCATCTCTGCTTTCCTCTATCGCTTATAAAATGGCTTCAAAAACGGCTGATTAACAACGATCACGCCAAGACGTTTGCCCCGAACCTCCACTTCCAGCGTGTTGCCCACCGCGCTTTGCTCCGTTTTGACGTAGGCCAGCGCCACCGCCTTATTCAGCGTAGGCGTCTTAGTGCCGCTGGTCACCCAGCCCACGTTGTCGGCACCGACAAAAATGCGGTCATCCGCGCGAACGATGCCCGGCGTAGTCACCTCCAGCCCCACTAGTTGATAAGTCAGGCCCCGCTCCTTCTCACGCAACAGCACTTCACGCCCGACAAATTCAACCTTTTGCATCTTGATCGCCCAGGACACGCCCGAAGCCAGCGCCGGCAGATCATCGCGCAGCTCGTGGCCGTGCAGGGGGTAACAAACTTCAAGCCGCAGCGTATCGCGCGCGCCAAGGCCGATGGGCAGCACTTCGGGCTCGGCGAGGAGCCTGCGGGCGAAGGCTTCCACCGAGGCGGCGGGAACGGAGATTTCGTAGCCGTCTTCGCCAGTGTAGCCGGAGCGCGAGATGTAAAAGCCATCGCCGTTCACCTCGAACACGCCGCTTTCCATGAAGCTCAGGCGCTCCACGCCGGGGATCGCGCGAGGGAGCACGCTGGCTGCCTTGGGGCCTTGCAGGGCGAGCAGCGCGCGTTCCGGATGCGGCGTCAGTGCGATGCTTGCCGGCAGGTGCGCGCGCAGATGGGCGAAATCGATGTCCTGGCGCGATGCATTGACGACCAGCGAGAGCGCCTGGCCATCGGGGGGGCGTGTCACCATCAGATCGTCGATGATGCCGCCCTCTTCCGTCACGAGCTGGGTATAGCGGATGCGGCCGGGCTTGAGGCTCAGGAAATCTGCGGGGGTGAGTGCTTCGAGCGCGGCCGCGGCGGTTTCGAAATCCGCTTCGAGCCTCGCCTGACCCATGTGCGACACATCGAAGAGGCCGGCGGCGGCGCGCACGTGATTGTGCTCCTTGACGATGCCGGCGGCATATTGCAGCGGCATCTCGTAGCCCGCGAAGGGGACGAGTTTGGCGCCAAGCTCGCGGTGGAGCGCGTTGAGCGGCGTCAGCCGCAGGCTCGCATTTGTGGAATCGGGTTCGCTCATCATGACTCCGTGACGTTAAGGCCTACCGCTTGCGCGGCCCTTTGCCCCCTCTGTCACGGAACCTGAGAGTTTTCGCCCGATACGCGAGCCTACCCCTTCGGTGAGACGCGTTGCCTGCGCCTGCTTTCCAGAGTGCCGTCTTCGCGCGGTCCCTGTTGCCTGAGAGTTTCCGGGGCGGTTGCTCCTTCGGCGCCAGCGCGGGCTGGTCTCTCCCGCACGAATCTGTCGGCTTCGACACTAAGTTGCGTGGCAAAGTGCCGGTGTCAACTGCGGCGGGCCAAGAACCAGGCGGGATCCACATATTCCTCGGAGCTTTTAGCATTTTGAGGGGGCGCGACGCGCTTGGTGTTCAATACGGCGAACAGGCTGCCCGCATCCCATGCCCTTTTTCCGGTTGCACCGGTCCGCCTTTGCCACTAGGGTTGCCTATATTTGTGACTACTGGACTATTCGAGGAATTGGTTCCAAATGCGTGGATTAAAGGAAGTTGGCAAAGGGCAGTTGCGCCACCTATTCGAATTTGGACAACGGCTGGGCGTCGATATTCTCCCGAAGCACTTCTACTCAAACGTACCCGACATCACACGTCTCCGGCGGACGAAGGCTTGGCGCAAGCCACTCGATATGTGCGGTGTCGCGGGCGCGGATATGGATTCCCAGGCTGCATTCCTGGAGGACCTTTTTCCTCCCTCGCTTACCGCCGGACTGGCGGCGCTCGATATCCACAACATTGCGGTCAAAGAGAACGGGCAAGGCGGCGGGTATGGCACTATCGAAGCCGATGTGCTGCACGCCTTCATTCGCCGCCACCGGCCGGAACGCATCGTTCAAATCGGCTGCGGCGTATCCACATCCATCGTCCTGCGGGCGGCCAAGCTGGCGGACTACAAGCCGGTAGTTGAGTGCGTCGAGCCATTTCCCCCGGCGTTTCTGAGCGCCGCCGGGCAAGATGGACGTATCGAGCTGCTCAAAACCGGCGCCGAGGAATGTCCAAGGGAGGTACTGACAGGGCTTGCGGCGGGCGATTTACTGTTTATCGATTCCACTCATACGGTAAAAGCCGGCAGCGAAGTCAATCGCATCATCCTCGACATCCTGCCTCGTCTTTCACCTGGCGTGTTCGTTCACTTCCACGATATCTTTTTTCCCTACGACTACCAGCGAACCCTGCTCTCCGAGACCCTTTTCTTCTGGACTGAAAGTACCCTGCTGCATGCGTTCCTGACGGGCAACGCCCATTGCAAGATCGCGCTTTCGCTCTCCATGCTGCACTATGGGGCGCCGCACCGGATCGCCAGCGTCATTCCATATTACGATCCCCAACAGAACGATGAGGGGCTGCGCGCGCCTGGCGGAAAGCATTTCCCTTCGTCGGCATACCTGCGGACGGCTTAGCCGGAGCGGCATCACGGCGGCGCCATTCAGCGAAACGCGACGCCCAAGAAAAGAAATCTCAGGGTGCTGCCAGAATAGCCGTTCCACCAAGTTGCGGCGAACCCGATGCGGCGATAGCAGCGGCTGCCGCGCGGAGTGCGGAATTTCATGGCCGCATTCTCCTTCCATTGAGGAATTGTGCTCCGCCAGAGGCGGGTAGCGTATCCAGGCGGAGGGCGTGTATCCTGTACCGCACGCACCATCGCACAGGAGACCGGAAGCCATGACGACGAAGCCCGCCGTTCTTTTCGTCTGCCTCGGCAATATCTGCCGCTCGCCCATGGCCGAAGC
>PMBZ01000259.1 GCA_003153975.1 Hyphomicrobiales bacterium | reverse complement strand
GTCGGCCAGCAGTTCTCGGTGACGCGCGAACGCATCCGCCAAATCGAGGCAAAGGCTCTGCGCAAGCTGAAGCACCCCAGCCGCAGCAGGAAGCTGCGTAGCTTTTTGGATAATTAGCAGTTAAGCCCAACCGGCGCCGGTTAAGAGTTAATCTTAATACGGCGTTTCTTAGGGCTTTGCTAAGGTTCAGGAAAGGCAACAACTGTGCGCCGCTCTTAAAGCCTTGATAAGCTTAACGCAGTGACCATTAAGCCATAGTTGTCTTGGCCCTTACGCTCCATAACGGGAACGCCGGGCTGCGAAAACTTCTGCTTGTTTGCATATGGGGCGGGCGTCGTCTTCTACGTCCAGGAACGTCCATCCGGCTGCTATTGAGCGAGGAAAGGTTGCCTTTGCCTTGGCGCCTCCGAGACCGGCAGCAGGAATGTTTTCAACCTTCCAATGACCTCAGGCAATGGTGGAGGGCTGACTGAAGGATTTGCGCGGCGCACGAAACTCGACCACTGCGCTGCTTTCTGCCGGTCTTCCGCGAACGTGGCCGTCATGGCCATGGGAATTTCCGGCGGTAAAGCGGTCTGCCGCCGCGAAAAGGTTGCGTCTATGGCCGCCGCCAGAACGGCTCCTTCAAAGGCAAAGGTCGTGGACATCACCCAAAGATCATAGAAATCCTTCATCCGGCTGTTGGCCATGCCGAGCGAAACAAGCGCTTCGTATTTTTCCGCGACGACGGTTTCTTTGGGATTGGCACGTTACGCGGCGCCGGAAACGCCAAGAGGGCCGGATAAGAAATCTCCTGGGGCTCAGGCGTCACAGCATCGCCGAATCCGATGTCGATCTGAAGCGATAGCCGAGTTCCGGCGATCGTCGCCGTCAGCCGGACGCGTCCGCCCGCGCATTCCCGATCTTCCCGCACGGGCTCGGCCTCCACGCTTCCCGCATCGAACGTTACCCCGTCGTCGTCCACGTCCAGCGTACACAGCGACCGGAACGTTTCCTCGAGGTCATTTACGTCATTCGGACCAAAGCCCAGGCCTCTTTGCGCTACTTCGTCCTCGACGCCCTGCGTGTCAAAGGCATTCGTATCAACGACGCCGACATGGTCGAGGACGGGCGGCGGTTCCGGGACTGAGCAGTTGGGTAATGGGCCAAATGGTCATTTGCCAATGTGTTGGCGGCGTGCTGCAGATCCAAAGGCAAAAGGCACCTCATGACCAACGATCCTGTCCTCATCGCCTACGCAGTCCGGCGGAGCAAAAAAGCAGGCGCGTGCAGTATGAGCGCATCGGCCACGCCTATCCACACAATGTGGGCGAGGGGCTGACCGTCATATTTTATGCTTGGCCGCTCAAGGGATCGGAGATCGTCCTTCTCGAACTCGACGAGGGACCGGCGGTTGCTGGTCGAGGCAAGACACCGCGCGCTCAAAAAAAAGGCAAAGGCCGCCAAAAGGGAGAAAAGCTAACAGTCGCCCCCGTCGCCGCTACAGTCGACACTTGGCAAGCTGGCGCGAGGAGGGGGAAACTTGCGTTTAGCGCTAGTTTGCGATAACAATATAGCGTTAGAGCGAAATACATTCGATTTAACGCTAGGTTATGAACAGAAACAACCTCATACCGTCCCTCAGAGATCGCTTAAGGCGTTTTCCCCCGCCGCTCGAAAACTATTTCGGGGTGGTGCCTTTTCCGCCGACCGAAGAACCGATCCTCCTTGGCGATGCCTCACCGGACCATCATGCCGCAATGCAAGCGCTCGGAAGGGCCGATGCGCTGTTCCAGCCATATCCTTATCATTTTCTGCTCAGCAGGGTTCTCGTAAGAAAAGAGGCCGTAGCCTCCTCCGGCATCGAAGGTACCCACTCGACACTCGACGCCCTCCTTGAAACCGAGGAAACAAACGAGGAAGACGCCCCTGAAGCGGATATCTTGGTTCGAGATTATGCCATTGCTCTTGAGGACGCCATCGCCGATGTCGAGGCCAATGGGTACAACGCTTTTACGATTCACACGATTGAAAAACTTCACCGCGCCTTGATGCGCAACGACAAGAACTTTTTGGAGAAACACGGCCCTCCCGGAGAGTTCCGACGAAAACAGGTCAGGATTGGGGGCAGGGATTTCAACGACTCAACTTACAATCCACCGCCCCATGCCGACGTATTGGCGTGCATGGCAGAACACATCGTCTACTTACGATGCGAGGGCATGCAGCAGATCCATCAAAGCGTCATCGTCCAGATGGCCGTGGCTCATGCTCATTTTGAAGCCGTTCACCCCTTTGCGGACGGAAACGGCCGCGCCGGAAGATTGCTTCTTCCGCTGATGTTGCGCGCTGCCGGCCACACCCCCCTCTATCTCGCGTCCTATATTGCAGCGTTCAAACCGGACTATAGCGCTGCCTTGCGCGCCGCCCAGCAGCGCCTGGATTTTGTCCCCCTTATCTTGCACCTCGCCCGCGCCATAACGAGCACGGTAGCTGACGCCGAAACGGCCGTGCACCGGCTGGCTGAATTGCAATCGGACTGGGCAAGCCGGAAGAAGTTCAGGAACAAGTCGGCGGCGCAGAAAATGCTCGACAAACTGTTATGGCATCCCGTCGTTACGGCAAAATCGGTCGAGCGCTTGGCGGGTTGCAGTCCCGCAGCAGCTCGAACAGCGCTTGTGCAGTTGTCCGAAGCGGGCGTGTTATTCGAACGTACCGGGAAAATGCGCTACCGAATTTTCCAGGCGCGGGAAGTGTTGAGGATATACAAAAACCCCAGTGGAGAGCCTTCGGATTAAGCCGTTGTCCGGTCAAATCGCAAAATCAAACAGTTCCGGACAATCGCTTTGCGATCAGTCACTTCCCAGCGCATGCACCTGATCCGAGGGCGACGCCTTAAGACAGCCCGTTCCTTGCATTTAGATGCCTATATAAAAGGGCTTGCCATACTGACTAATTCGTGATACAAAATAGCGATAGAGTACTATATTGTATGATATATGAGACAATCAACTCTAAGCTCCATCGGACAAACGGTGCGCCAAACGCGCCGTAAAGAACGGCTTTCCCAGGATCGGCTCTCGGAGCTGTCTGGCGTCAGCCGCGCGCGCATCGCTGCGCTCGAAGGCGAAAAAATCACCGATATCACTTTCGGCAATCTGTTGAGCCTTCTGCATGCTCTCGATCTCGATCTTCGCGTTGTTCCACTAAACCGGCAAAGGCCCACGCTTGAGGACTTGCAGGCGGAACATGGAGACGAAACGTGATCCGGGTCTGGTCCGACAACAACTCCGCCGGAGTTCTCGACCGTCTTGGCGCCAAAGGCTCGACCTTCGCCTACGATCCGCTGGCGCTGCCGGAACGGGCGGTATCGATGACCATGCCCGTGCGCGTTCAGTCCTGGGACACGCGATTTGGATTGGCTCCTATTTTCGAAATGAATTTGCCGGAAGGCGCACTCCGGGAAAGGCTCGTGCGGCGCTTCGCCAAGGCCACGGGCCGCTTCGACGACATCGACCTTTTGAGCGTTACCGGCCGCACCCAGATCGGCCGTTTGCGCTTCTCCGCCATCGATGCGGCGCTCGATGAAGACGTACCCTTCCAGTCCATCGATGAAATCCTGCGCGCGCGCCGCGGCGGCGGGCTGTTCGACTATCTCCTCGACACCTTTGCCGTGCATTCAGGCCTCTCCGGCGTGCAGCCAAAAGTCATGATCCGCGCGGAGCAGGGGGGCGGAAAACGAAAAACAAGCGGCCGGGAATCCAGCAGCCTCAAGAGCGCCACGCATATCGTCAAGCTCTGGGACGAACGCGAATTTCCCGAACTCGCCGCCAACGAATTCTTCTGCCTCGGCGCCGCCCGCCGCGCCGGACTTGCCGTGCCGCATTTTCAGCTTTCGGAGGATGGTGCGGCGCTCGTCCTCGACCGCTTCGATCGGGAGGACGGTGTTTACCTGGGCTTTGAGGATTTTTGCGTGCTGAACGGCCTGCAAACAGCCGGCAAATATAGCGGCAGCTACGAATCCCGGCTCTTCAAGCGCTTGGCCGATTACACGGGGCCGAAGACCAGCGCCCGTTCGGCGCGCGATCTCTTCCGGCTCTTCGTGCTCAATTGCGCCCTTCGCAATGGCGATGCGCATTTGAAGAATTTCGGCATTCTCTATCGCGACGTGAACGGCGACGCGGAACTTGCGCCTGTCTACGATCTCGTCACGACGACGGCTTATTTGCCTGCCGACGCCATGGCGCTGACGCTGGATGGCACGACGCGCTGGCCGGATCGCCGCAAGCTTTTGCAACTGGGACAGGTGCGAGCAGGGCTTTCCAAAAAGGACGTCGACGCCATTCTCGAAGCCACAGCCGATGCGCTGGCTGAAATTCGGCAACCGATGCGGAAATATTTTGACGCAAGCGATTTTCCAGAGATCGGCGAGCGCATAGCCAAAGCATGGGAGCAGGGGATCAGCGAAACGCTTCAAGAAACGACGGCCGCCGTATCCGCCCAGAAGCCCGCAAGAGCAGGGAGAAAACGCCCGCTCGCCGCCAGCGAAGCCCTTATTCTTGACGTCCTGCGGAAAAGGCAGGGCCGCTTTTCCGGTTCGCAGCGCGAGCTTGCCGAACACCTCAAAATACCGCTCAGCACGCTGAATGCCGCGTTGCGGCGGCTTGAACGCCGGAAGATGATACGCCGCGAGAAAAAAACACTGGTGCTTTCTGCAACCCGTAGCCAAACCTGCGATTGACCCCAGCGAGCGCCGTGGTTACGGGCAGCCCTATTCAGAGGAGCCAACCACTTTTCCGCTTCGCAAACCGGGCGTTGTCCGGTAAAATGGCGAAATCGAATATTTCCGGACAACCGGCTTATTATCCGTAACTTGCATGGCTATCGCCGAACTCACCAACGAACAACGACGCCAGCTTATCGACGTCAAGCAGGCCTTCGAGTTTTGGCGCGCGGCCCAGCTCCAGTTCAGAAACAGCTATCGGGGCACGCTACGCTGGAAGAAATCCAAGGGCCACGAATATCTCTACCGCACCGTTATAATATTTGAGCAAGAGAGGATAAGGGTGACTGGTATTTTCAGGCCAGGGAGGCGCCCGATAGGAGCCCCGATGCCAGCCAACCCTGCAAATAGCCAGCCGCACGCGGCGCGGCTTCGTCCGGATCGTCGTAAGCCGCGGCCATTTCGCATAGCACACCGAAGCGGACGCCGTTCGCGGCCTCATCCCAGAGCATGGCTTCCTCTCCGGCCAGCGCCCGGAACTTGGGCACATCCTGGCGCCAGGCCAGAATGCGTTGCAGCCCGTTCGCTTCGGTGGAGGGCGGCTCGCTGCCGTGCTTGAGAGCGCGCCAAATCTCCGCCGCGTTGGTGCTGAAATTCAGCCGCCGCGCGGAAGCATGGGGCGAGAAGCGCAAGGCAGCCCAATCGCCGGCCGCAAAGCCCGCCACTCCCGCAACGCCAAGGGCGGCTTCGTCGCTCGCGTAGAATGCGTCGTTCAGGGTCTTTTCCAGCGCCGCAAGCTCCCGAAGCGCCGCATGCCCGCAATAGGGCTCCGTTTCCGCAAGATACTGCGGCAGGTGCGCGCAGAAGTCCTTGGCGTTGCGATAGCGCGACGGATGGGCGGCCGCGTACCCCCGCGCCATTTCCTCGAAAGCGTCATCGCCGAGATAGGCGCGGAGCTGCTCGTGATCGTTCTGCGCGAACTCGATCAGCCGCAGAATGTAATCGTCGCGGTAGATGCCGAGCAGCATCTCCTTCGGGTGGCGAGGGCCATCCGCAAGCCCGGCCAGGATGCCATCGCACCCAGCCAGAAGCGCGCTCTGGAAACCGTCTTGTACTTCCGAAAGCGTCATCACTCCGCCGCGCATAGTTTGGTCTCCTTCCTTCCGGCTAGAACGTTCGCGGCAATCGCCCGCGCCCGGTCGAGTTCTGCCACCACCTCGGCAAGCGGCGGAATATTGGCGTCGCGCTCGATCATGGTTGAGACCGGGCCGAAGCGTTCCACCGCCGCCGCGTAAAGATCCCAGACCTCGGCGCGGATGGGATGGTCGTGCGTGTCGACGACGTACGTGCCCATATCGGTGTGGCCGGCCAGATGGAACTGCACCACGGCTTCTACCGGCACGCCATGGATGAACTCCAGCGGGTCGTAGCCGTGATTGAACGCGCCGACGAAGACGTTGTTGACGTCGAACAAGAGCCAGCAGCCGGTGCGGCGCGTCAGCTCCGTCAGAAACTCCCACTCCGTCATGTCCGCGTGGGCGTAACGCACGTAGCTCGATACGTTTTCGATGGTGAGCGGGCGGCCAAGCAGTTCCTGCACCTTGTGCACGCGGGGCACCACGTGTTCGAGCGCTTCCCGCGTATAAGGTATGGGCAGCAGGCCGTGGAGATTGTAGCCGTGCACGCCGGTCCAGCAGAGATGGTCCGAAACCCATTCAGGCTGCACGCGGGCGGTGAGTTTCTTGAGTCCGGCCAGATAGTCCAAGTCCAAGGGCGCGGTGGAGGCGATGGAAAGCGACACGCCGTGCATCACGATGGGATAGCGGGCACGGATTTTTTCGAGCACGGCGAGCGGCCGTCCGCCCGCAACCATGTAGTTCTCGGAGATAATCTCGAACCAGTCCACGCTGGGATTGCCATCGAGGATTTCCTGGTAATGCTGGGTCCGCAAGCCCAGGCCGAAGCCGAGATAGGGCGGTTTTCGATGCGTGCCGGCAGGCATTGAAGTTCTCCCCTGAGCGTGAGTCCGGTGTCATTGCGAGGGGCGAAGCCCCGAAGCGATCCAGGACTAACGCGCGAAGCGCAGTTTCCCTGGATCGCCACAGCGGCAAAGCCGCCTCGCGATGACGGTTTGGCCTGGATTACATCTTCGGCATTTCGAACTTCGCGCCAGGAACCTTCGCGCACTCGGACTTGGTCAGCGTGACAAAGCCCTTGCCCTTACATGCATTCTGGCCCTTGCAAGAGTTGCTGGCGCTCTTGCATGCGCCCTGTCCCTTGCAGGAGTTGGCGCCGATGCACTGCCCCATGGCCTCTTCGGCTTGGGCGGCGGGAGCGAGAGCGGCGCCAGCGAGCAGAAGTGCGGCGGCAGCGGCGGCGATGGTTGCTCCGGAGCGATTGGCGAGCTTCATAAAGTGTTCCTTTCGTTTGTAGCCGGATTGGCTAATGACTATACTGGGCTGCCGCCGATCTCTTGAAACTTATCGCCAGCATCGATAATGAATACGCGTGAACCGATGGAAACGTTACGCTACGCGGCATTCACATTTTGTTGAATGCAGCTACGAAGAGACGGGATGAAATTGTCAAGAGACAGCACGCCGGCGCCGTATTTCATGAGGTAGAGCAGAGACACGGCCCATACGCCATGTGTGTCGAAGGCGTTGGGGTAGACGAAAATCTCGATCGCCAGTGTCATGCCGAGGAGGACCAGCGCGGCGAAGCGGGTAAGAAACCCTGCAAGAATAAGAACCGGCATCGACAGCTCCGCCGCCGTCGCCATGTAGGCGGCGATCTCAGGCGGAATGACCGGCAGCTTGTATTCGTATGTGAACAGCGCCAGCGTGTTGCCGCTGCTCCAGCCGTCGAGTTTGAGAAGCCCCGAGCGCAAGAACGTCGTGGCGATGCCTATACGCGCGATGATGGCGATGAGATCGCCTGGGATGCGCTCGAACAAGGCCGTGGTTTTGCCGGTAAGGCTAAACATGGTGTGGATCTCCTGCTTGGATGGGGGTGGCGGCGAAACCGCTGAAAGCGCCGGCGGCGATGAGTTTTGCGAGCGTGGGGCCAAGATCGAAGCCTTCATTGGCGGCGGCCCTGGCAGCGGCTTGGCCAAGCGTTTCGCCAGCGGCCAATGCGGCAGTGAAAGCGTGCCCGGCCGCGTCGAGGCGCAGCACGTTCACCTGAAGCTGCGGGCGTATGACGAGCGCTGCCTCGCTTGGAAGCGCTGGGCCGATGGGACGGACCCGTTCGTCGAGCGTGTTGGTCTCCCAAATGCTGACGATGGGGTACGGCGACGCGATAAGGCCGGCGGATGGGTGAAACGCGAAGGTCAGGCCGCCAGCCCGCTCCGGAGACACGCTGGCGAGGCTTGAAGCGATCGGCGCCGGCGTCCGGTCCGCCGCGTGATAGGCCACGTGCCGCAGCCACTCCAGGCGTGCCACGTCCGCGAGATAGGGCAGCCCGCGCGCCGGCTCGAAGCTTTCGAGAAACGCGGGGAAGTCCTCACCGTATTCGATGAGAACCGGCGTGGACGGAGGGTGGGCCGAAACGAACAGGCTTGCGGCCGGCTTGAAGAAGTCCCCGCCCACAAGACGCTCGATCACGGGATAGCGGGCGCGCAAAACCTCGATAAGGCTTGCGTAGAGGTTGTTGCGATGGACGGTAAAGCGGCGGGCGTGGATCAGGCCAGGCGGCGGCGCCGGCGGGGTTTTAAACAGGGCGCGAGAAAACCCGGCTTGTAGCGCCAGGAGGCGTTCGCAAGCATCGTCATGCGATGTGCGCATCGTGCAGCCCTTCTTGCGCGGCCGCCAGCGCATCGGCCGTTTCAGCCTGCGCAACGAGCGTGCCCAGCGGAGGAATTTCGTTGTCCCATTCGATCAGCGAGGGCACCGCGCCAATGCGTCCGATGGCATGTGCATAAAGCGCCCAGACGGCATCCCGCACGGGGCTATCGTGTGCGTCGATCAGGAACCGCTCGCCCGCGCTGTCCCAAGCCTCGAAGAATCCGGCGAGATGGATTTCCCGCACGTGGGCGGCCGGGAAAGCGCGGATATAGGCGCCGGCGTCGAAGCCGTGGTTTTGGGAGGAGACATGAACGTTGTTCACGTCGAGCAGGAGCGCGCAGCCCGTGCGGCGCGCAAGCGCGGACAAGAACTCCGTTTCGGCCAGTTCGCTGGCTTCGAAAGCAACATAGGTTGACGGGTTCTCGATCAGGATTTGGCGCCCGAGCGCGTCCTGCGCCTCGTCCACATGCGCCGCGACGTGCGCGAGCGTCTCCACCGTGTAGGGCAGCGGCAGGAGATCGTTCAGGTAGGCGCCGTCATGCGTGGACCAGGCCAAGTGTTCGGAAAACAGCGCTGGCTCATAGCGGTCCATCAGCGCTTTGAGGCGGCGAAGGTGCGGCCGGTTCAGCGGGCCGGCGCCGCCTATCGAAAGCCCGACGCCATGCACCGAAAGCGGATAGCGCTCGCGTATCCATTCGAGGAAGCGATGCGGCGCTCCGCCCGCGCCCATGTAGTTCTCGGCGTGGACCTCGAACCAGCCGACGGCGGGCAGGCTCCGCATGATGTCCGCCCTATGTTCGGGTTTGAGCCCAATCCCGGCCCGCGCCGGAATGTCGGCCGCCACGCGTTTTCCCACTGGATTTGCGCTATGCATGATGCGATCCCTTGCTTCGGTCCCCGGCGCTTAGCGCTACGCGCATCACCCCCTCACCCTGTCCCTTGGGAGAGGGAACGCCTTCTCAACGGGCACGCCGGGACTCCCTCTCCCATCGGGAGAGGGCTGGGGTGAGGGGTGATGCGCTATGCATTATGTTCGATCCTTCAGGCTAGCCCTTACTCGCTTCAAGCGTGCCGTGCTGTTTGGCGCCATTCTTGAGCGTTACTTCCGTCGCAAGGCAGGTTCCGTTCGGTACGAGCACCCAGGCGGCTTTGTCGTAGTCTGCCTTCGCCGTGCCGGCGCAGCTATTGCCGCCCGCGGAGGCGCAGTCGTTCTGCCCGGCCTTCGCGACGCCGTAGCACTTTTCCTTGGCGGCGCCGTCATCGGCCGCCTGGGCAGGAACGGCGGCAAGCGCCAGGGCCGCCGCGAAGGCGCCTGCCCGCGCCGCACTGTAAGAGGGGGCACTCATGGGTATTACTCCTTTCGGCAAGAAGAGCTTGAAGGGCTCATACCGGGCATTACGGTGCGGCAGGCGTTTGCGTTACATGGCTAAAGACAGCTTTTTCGTTTGCCTGCGCTGAAGCCGGGAACTGAAATGCTGCCGCCATGTCTCCAGACTGCGGTCTCCGGACTGCTTTGCGGGACGGCTCAATTCAGGTAGACTGGCATCATGGCGACGATGATCCTGACACAGAAGCCAGTTGAACGGACGACGCAGGCAGCGGAGGGCATGGTGCGGCGGCGCTTTAGCGTGGCCGAGCTTGAGGCCATGGTCGCGGCCGGCATCATCGACGAAGACGAGCGGATCGAGCTGATCGGCGGGGAGGTGGTGCCGATGCCGGCCAAGGGCGACGATCATGAGATTTTGAAGCATGCGTTGATGCACTATTGGGCAAAACGGGTGCCGGATCACCTGACCTTTACCTCGGAAACAACGTTTCGTCTGACGCCAGATACCTATCTTGAACCAGACTTCGTTTTCTACGATAAGGCAGCGGGCATCCGCGGCCTGAAACCGGAAACGGCCCATCTCGTCGTCGAGATCGCGGATACGAGCTTTTTCTATGACATCGGGCGCAAGGCAGCGCTTTACGCGAGCTTCGGCATCCCTGAGCTTTGGGTCGTGCACGCGGTGCGGCTGGAGACGCGCATCCATCGCAGTCCGTTGCTCACGGGCTACCAGTCGATGATCGACCTGCCCGCCGGCCAACCCCTGGCGCCGGCGTTCGCTTCTGAGCTGGCGGTCACGCTGTCGGAGCTTGAGCTTAACTAAAGTTCATCTAACAGGGGCAAAACTCCGGGCAGGTGCCTATTCCGCATACAGCCCCAGCGTCGCTGCCGCGAAAGCGCATATGCGCTAAAATAACGAAAATCGGCGTTGGGTTATACTCAGCGATGTAAGCGTGAATTTCAGCGATATCGGCGCGCGCACGCGGCGCGTACCTGAGCCTCACAGGCCGCACTTCTTCCAAAGTGCGTCCATCTCCTCATCGGTCGCGAACTCGCCGCGCCGCATCTGCGCCAGCCCCTCCAGCACGCCGGGCAGGTGATCGTCCGGGATGCGGAACGGCTCGTCATCCGTGGCGGCGTAGCAGGGCAGGGCGCTGGATCCGCCTTCAGGCGATCCATGTGGCGCGAACATGGTCCGGCCCCGATTTTTAACGCGGCGAAGAGGGGGCTGCATGGTTACGGTGTGTGCAAATGCAGCTTATCTTGTATACACACCTATTTTTGAAAAAATCTTCGTCACAATGAACACTTACTTCGGACCCTCCGGGTAATGCTGGGCTGAGGCAAAACGCCGCGTACCGCCGGTTCTTACCGGCGCTGGCGGCCGGCCCTTTCACAGGGAGGATTCCAAATCATGTTTTTCCGCACCGTTCTTATTGTCTTGAGCGCCGCCGCGTTCAGCGCCGCCGCGCAAGCCGCCGCCCCCTGCACCGCACACGGCAAGGCGAACTGCCATAAGCCCGCCGGCGGCGCCACAGCGCCCGCGGCCCAGCACGCCCTGCACGAGGATGCGCGCCAAACCAGCCAGAGCAAGCCATCCTATGCGCCAGCCGAGGCGCTGCTCGCCCGCAACCTCGCGGAGCGGCGGAGTAAGCTTGGCGAGGAGCATCCCTACACGCTTACGACCGCGAATAGTCTGGCAACGGTTTACAAAGCGCAGGGCCGCTACCGCGACGCCGAGGCGCTTTACCGCCAGTCGCTCGATGCAAGCAGGCGCACGCTGGGCGAGGCGCACCCGCTGACGCTGGCCAGTGCCAGCGGCTTGGCGTCGCTTTATAGAGCCGAGGGTCGTCCAGCGGAGACAGCACCGCTCTACCAGCCTGCCGGCATGGCAGGTGCGGCCCAATACAGTTACTGACGCATGGGCTTGGAAGGGGCGCGCGCCCCGCAAAAATGCCAGCTTGCCCAGGGCGCGCCGGCTGCAAGCGCGGTGCGCCCGAATCTATTGCGTCAGCGGTTCCTGCAGGTTTCGCCCGGCGCCCGGCATTGAGACTTGAGAAGCCGGTTTGCGCGGCGAATGGCGTGTTCTCAAGTCTAGCAAAATTTCTCTGCCGGCCTAAACGCTTGCTTCAAGGCCCGTGACTTAAGCTCCTCCTCCGAGAGGAGTCCAGGCCATGTTTTTGCGTACCGTTTTGACTCTTGTAAGCGCCGCGGCACTCAGCACCGCGGTCCAGGCGGCCAGCCCATGCGCCACACCCGGCGGTGCCGGCTGCGACCGGCCTGCCGCAACCGTTGCCGGCCGCGATCGTGCGCCGTCCACATTTCTCGCGAAGGTGCTTGCGGACAGGAAGCGCAGCTTGGGCGAGGAGCACCCCACGACGATTACCACCGCCAACGCGCTTGCCGTGATGTATAAGGTTCAGGGCCGCTACGACGAGGCGGAGGCGCTCTACCTCAATTCGCTCGCGGCGTGCCAGCGCACGCTCGGCGACAGGCATCCGCTCACCCTGGGGACGATCAAGGGCTTGGCGTCGCTTTATAAAGCGGAAGGGCGCCTTGGCGAGGTTGCGCTGCTGGCCAAGCGGGCCGGAGCAGCCGGCACCGGGGAATATAGCTACTGATAGTGTGAGGGGTGGAGTTCCATACGGGCGGCGCAACCCCTCACCCTGTCCCTCTCCCTATGGGAGAGGGTTGGGTTGAGGGGTTGTGCGCTTTGTTCAAGGCACACCCCCACAACACAGCCCTACAAAATGAACTTCGACAAATCCGCGTTCTTCGCCAGATCGCCGACATGCTTCTGCACATAGGGCGCGTCGATGGTGAACTTGGTGTTCGCCCGGTCGGCGGCGTCGAAGCTGATCTCGTCGAGCACGCGCTCCATCACGGTCGAAAGCCGCCGCGCGCCGATGTTCTCGACCGCCGAGTTGACCTCGACGGCGACATCGGCGATGGCGTCGATGGCGTCCTCCGTGAACTCCAGCTCCAGGCCCTCGGTCGCCATCAGCGCGATATACTGCTTGATGAGGCTCGACTGCGGCTCGCGCAGGATACGGCGGAAGTCGTCGCCTGTGAGCGCGCGCAGTTCGACGCGGATGGGCAGGCGCCCTTGCAACTCGGGCAGGAGATCGGAAGGCTTGGACACATGGAACGCGCCCGAGGCGATGAACAGGATGTG
>PMBZ01000171.1 GCA_003153975.1 Hyphomicrobiales bacterium | reverse complement strand
AGAGGGGACGGTGTTGCACGCTCCGAGCATCATTCAGGCGTCCCTTCTCCCTGTGGGAGAAGGACAGGATGAGGGGTAATGCGCTAAGAATTTCAGCCCTTGCCATCAATGTATGCCAGCGCTCTTCTTATTTATCTTCGGTGGCGCAGGGGAAGGTATCGCCCAACTCGGCCAGCACGCGCTGGAAATCCCTGGCTTCGCTGAAGTCGCGATAGACGCTCGCATAGCGGATGTAGGCAACGCCGTCGAGAGCCTTGAGCGTCTCCAGGGCGAGGCTGCCCACCTCCTGCGACCTGATCTCGGCCTCGTTGCGGTTTTCCAGGTTGCGCGCGATGGAACTGACGAGCTGCTCCATGTGTTCCTGGCTGACCGGGCGCTTGCGGAGCGCCACGCCAATCGAGCGGGCAAGCTTTTCCCGGTCGAAGGGCTCGCGCCGGCCGTCTCTTTTCACAATCGTCAGCTCGCGAAGCTGGACGCGCTCGAAGGTCGTAAATCGCGATCCGCAATCGGCGCAGGACCGCCGCCGCCGGATCGCCGTGTGATCTTCGGACGGCCGGCTGTCGCGCACCTGCGTGTCCAGAGTGCCGCAATGGGGACATCGCATTTTTCTAGCCCGATTGTTCCAGCACCGGAATGCCGTTTGGTCTACGCTCTACTGCCCGCATAGATCGGGAAGCGGTTGCACAGGGCGAGCGCCTCCGCCTTTACGGCCTCTTCGGCGTCGCGCGCCGTGTTATCGCCCTGCTTCAGTCCGTCGAGGACCGTGACGATCATGCTGCCGATAGCGGAGAATTCCTGCAAGCCAAATCCGCGCGTCGTGCCGGCCGGCGAGCCGACGCGGATGCCGGAGGTGATGGTGGGCTTTTCGGGATCGTAGGGCACGCCGTTCTTGTTGACGGTGATGTGGGCGCGGCCAAGGGCTGCTTCCACCGCCTTGCCGGTGAGCCCCTTGGGCCTCAGATCGACGAGCAGCAAGTGCGTGTCCGTGCCGCCGGAAACGAGGTCGAGCCCGCCGGCCTTGAGGCTTTCGCCGAGCGTCTTGGCGTTGTTCACCACCGCTTGCGCATAGGCCTTGAATCCGGGGCGCAGCGCCTCGCCGAAAGCCACCGCCTTGGCGGCGATGATGTGCATCAGCGGACCGCCTTGCAGGCCAGGGAAGATCGCGGAGTTGATCTTCTTGGCAAGGTCGCCGTCGTTGGTGAGGATCATCGCGCCGCGCGGGCCGCGCAGTGTTTTATGGGTGGTGGTGGTTGCGATATGCGCGTGCGGGAAGGGGCTCGGATGCACGCCGCCCGCGACAAGCCCCGCGAAATGCGCCATGTCGACCAGAAGCAGCGCGCCCACGCTGTCGGCGATCTCGCGGAAGCGCTTGAAGTCGATGACACGCGCATAGGCCGAGCCGCCCGCGATGATGAGCTTGGGCTTATGCTCGCCGGCCAGGCGCTCCACCTGCTCGTAGTCGATATGGCCGGTTTCGCGGCTGACACCGTAATGGATGGCGTTGAACCATTTGCCGGACATGTTCGGCGCGGCACCGTGGGTCAGATGGCCGCCCATGTCGATGCCCATGCCGAGAATGGTGTCGCCCGGCTTCAGCAGGGCAAGGAAGACGCCCTGGTTGGCCTGGCTGCCCGAATGCGGCTGCACATTGGCGAACTGGCAGGCGAACAGCTCCTTCGCGCGCTTGATGGCCAGCTCCTCCGCCACATCGACCACGTGGCAGCCACCGTAATAGCGCCTGCCGGGATAGCCTTCCGCGTATTTGTTGGTGAGGACGGAGCCTGCCGCTTCGAGCACCGCCCGCGACACATAGTTTTCGGAGGCGATCAGCTCGATTTCGTCATGCTGCCTGTGAAGCTCGCTCTCCAGCACGCCCGCGATCTCGGGATCGATTTGGCTGAGCGGTGCCGAGAAGAACTTGCCTTCGGCTGAATGAGGATCGTGCGCTGTTTGCGGCTTCGCGGATACGGGAGACATCGGGCCTCTGCTGGGTGAGACGGTTTTGCGGCGCAGTATAGGAACTTCGCGCACGATTGCAATCGGGGGGTGCCGCCGCCGTCCAGCCCAGCTAAAGTACGCGTGCGGAAAGGCTCGCCAGCGCGGGTTGCGGGCGTTTTTCCGGCTGCGACGCCTGCCATTTCTGATAGGGCTCCGATGCCGCGATCAGTACCCACTCCTCTTCCGGGCAGATCATGGCCAATATCTCGATCGCGGCGACATCCTGCTCCGCGCGCGGCAATCGAGTAAGGCGCGAGATTGCCTGAGCAAGCAACTCCGAACGAACTTCACCCATGCCACATCCCCCTTGCTTGCGGTTTGCGGGCCGCCCCGTCGTTTGCACTTGCTAAGGGCTCGATGCGAAATAAGCGCGCCATCTGGCTTGTCCTTTTGTCCGTCCGCCGCGTTGCGGAAAGGATTACATACCCCGGTATGCGCCCCTTTCCGCGCCTTGCGGACGAACAAAAATCCTGCGCCATCCGACGCGTTTATTTCGCATCGAGCCCTAACGGAACCGAACTTACGGTCCTTGTGCATTTTGACCAAAATGTAATAGATGTTTTATGCAAAATCCACAAGCGTGCATCGGTTGCGGCGTTCTTTCGCACGTCAACCGGCCGTCCCGAAATCGCGGAGCCGGCCGGAGGCTGCACCGTCATCCAGGTTTCACAAGCGCGTCTTAAGTTTGCCCCAGCGCGCCTCATATGCCCCCTCAAGGCGGACGCGTTAGGCGGCTAGACATTCACTGCCCTGCAATGTCTGGCCGCTTTTGAGGGGTGCCCTATTTGTCTGGCGCCGCGGTCTGCCCAAGCTCCGCGCTGAGTTTCGCAATCTGCTCCTGCAGCGCCTTCTTCTCCACCCCGCGCCGCGTCATCTGCATCTGGATGGAGCCCACCTCCATGCTGAGCGTGCTGCTGGACTCGGTTGAGCCGCGGCGCTGGTTGTACGCATCGAAAACGCGCTGCTGGTCAGCTTTGATGGCCTCGTCGATCTGGCGGACGCGCTCCTTGAACTGCTCCAGCTTCACGAGGCTCAGCGTCTGCGTGCGGTCGGACTTGGACTTTACCTGCTCCTCGATGGCACGCAGCCGTGCCTGCACGAGTTCCTGATCTCCCGCCCCGGCCGCGGGCGCGGCTGCCGCCTGGGCCTGGAAATAGAACTCGCTCGTCAGCGCGGAATGATCCCACGGCACCTGCCGCCCGTCCGTGACCTTCAGCACGTCGTTGCGGACCTCGATCATGACCGAGGTGAGGTTTTTCCCCTGCTCCCCGACATGGGCCGCCAACGCCTGGGTAAAGGGCGAGTTGCGCCCGGAGCCGTCGAGCGCGACGTTCCCCGGCTGCGTCGAATAGGCGATGAACGTTCCGACGCCGGTCTGCACCTCGGCCAAGCCCTGGCCTACGGCGGCCGACCGCGTTCCCATGGAACGGGCGAGGTTGCGCCCAAGCGGATTGTTGCGGCAGGCATCCAGGAATACGATGCTGGTCTTGCCTTCGCGGCCTACCTCCATCTGCCGGAGCACGAAGTCGAGGCTGACTGCTTCGAAGTCGAGGTCGCGCTCGCTGGCAAGCCCGGCATCCACCGGCACGAGATAGTTGTGGCCCGCCACCTGCAGGCCGTGACCCGCGTAGAACAGCACCGCGGTATCGGCGCCGTCGACCGAGCGGGCGAATTCGCGGAGTTTGCCGTCGAAGGCGCGCCGGTCGAGATCGAGGCCCAAGACCACATCGAAGCCCGCCGCCGTCAGCGCCTTTGCCATATCGGCGGCGTCGTTAACGGGATTGGTGAGCGTGCCCGCCTGCTGATAGGCGGCGTTGCCGACGACGAGGGCCACGCGCTTTGCCGCGGCGGCCGGCAAGACCGCCAAAGCCTGCAACATCGAACCGAGAACCAGCCAGCGGAACCACGGCATAGGAACACTCCTCACTCAACAAGCCCGTCTTGGAGCAGACGATTTCGACAGATCCGTGATCGCGGCGGCCCATGCAAGGGCTTCCCGCAGCTTTCCGCGCCGGTTCCGCCGGGCTTCGAATGCCCAATACGATAAAGCCATACGCAGCGCCGGAAGCACCGCATATCGAAGCGGCTCTATATCGTAGATCGCCGCCAGCGCGCAATCGTTATGCGAAACCAGAAACAAAGACAACTTTGCCGATACTATTATTCAACATGACTGCCAGGCATCCCTGCCGGCGAAATCGCTCAAGCTGAAGCTCGCGCGGAAGGCTTCGGCGAGAGTGCTCGCATTCAATGGATCGAGCGGCGGCAGGCGGCCAAGGCGGCGGACCTTGCCGAAAGCAAGGATCGCGTTTTCCACCTCCTCGCAGGGCTCGCCGGTAAAGGCAATGCCATGCAGCCCGATGGAGCGGCGCGCCATCGCTTCGAGCGAGAGCAGGGTGTGGTTGATGGTTCCAAGCGAGGTCCGGGCGCACAGGATCGCCGGCAGGCCCCAGGATGCGAAGACATCGATCTGGAGGAGATCCGGCGAAAGCGGAACCATGAGCCCGCCCGCGCCCTCGATCACGAGCGGGCAACGCGAGGTGGGGATTGCCAGCCGGCCCGGCTCGATCCGCGCACCCTCCCGCGCGGCGGCGATGTGGGGCGAGGCGGGCAACTTGAGGCGGTAGGCTTCGGGCAGGATGCGGTCCTGGCTCAGGCCGGAGAGGCGGGCCACGGTTTCGGCATCCGTCTCGCCTTCAAGCCCAGACTGCACCGGCTTCCAATAGTTCGCGCCGAGCGCTCCGGCGAGCGCCGCGCTGAAGACGGTCTTGCCAACTCCTGTATCCGTGCCGGTGACAACGAAACGCACAGCCGCTACCCCAGGCGCTCAAGCTCGAAACGCAATGCCTCGATCATCTCGCCCGCAACGGCGGCCGATACATTCAATGTAAGCGCGATCCTGAGCCGCGCGCTTCCCTCGGGCACGGTCGGCGGGCGGATGGCGCGGATATCGTAGCCGTGCGCGCGCATCGCCGCCGCGAGCGTTGTGGCACGCGTGTCGGCGCCCACGATCACCGGCAGGATCTGCGAGCCGCTGGGCCGCACGCCGCACCGGCTTTCAAGCTCGCCGTTCGCAAATTCGATCAAGCTACCTAGCCGCTCGCGCCGCTCCGGCTGGTGCTTGCAGAGGCGCAGCGCCGCCCGCACCGCCGCGGCTGTCAGCGGCGATGGCGCGGTCGAAAAAATGAACGGCCGCGAATAGTTGACCAGGAAATCGCTGAAAATGCGCGGCCCGCAAAGCAGAGCGCCCGCCGAGCCCAGCCCCTTGCCGCAGGTGTGGAGCGAGATCGCGTCCGGCCGGCCTTCGAGCCATGCGCCAAGGCCCCGCCCGTCCGCCCCGAAAACGCCGGTGGCGTGCGCCTCGTCGATGGCGAGCATGCCGTCGTGGCGGCGCGCGATGTCCGCAAGGTCGGCAAGCGGCGCGCGGTCGCCATCCATGCTGTAGAGGCTTTCGACCGCGATCCAGGGGCGGCCTTTCCCGCCCGCCGCCCGCCAGGCGCGGATCTTGTCCTCGAATGCCCCAGCGTCGTTGTGCGCAGCTTGCGCCAGCTCCGCCCGGCCCGCGCGCATGCCGTCATGGGCGCTGGCGTGGATGAGCGCGTCGTGGACCACGAGATCGCCGCGTTGGGGCAAGGCGGCGAACAGTGCATAGTTCGCGGCAAACCCGCTGCTGAAGTAGAGCGCGGACTCCGTGCCGAAGAACGCCGCCGCTTCCTCTTCCAGCGCCGCGTGCTCGGGATGGTTGCCGCGCAGGAGCCGCGAGCCGCCCGCGCCCGCCGGAACGCCCCGGTCCAAGGACTCCTGGATCGCCGCTTTCAGCTCGGCCGATTCCGCAAGGCCTAAGAAATCGTTCGAGGTAAAGTCGTGGCCCGCCGCCGGAGCGAGCCGCCGGAGCCGCCCGCGCGCTTCAAGGCCAGCCAGCAACTCCTCATATGGCTGCATGCCCGCTATCGCCGAAGGATGAGCCATCGCCAGTCCGTCATATCTACACCCGTGACCTTGTCACGGACATGAGCCGTGAAAAGCTAGGAAATTCAGCAGCACGGTACAGTCTCATCTCCAGCCACGCAAGACGGCCGCCCCTCCTGTCGAAATGAGCGGATGAGAGACGGCACACCGCCTGTTTGCACTTCAGTTCCACAACCAGGAGAGAGGAACAGCCGCAAACTTTTCTCCCGTGGCAACCATGGTGCCGCTGTCATAAAGCACGGCTCCATAGGCGAAACGCTCTCCGCAGGCTTCGGCAAGGGTCACGCAGGCCGGCGAAGGTCGCAGCGATTGGGAGTCAACGGGGCGGCAATTGGGAATCGTGGAGGCTGCGAGCGGTATGCCGGCGTCAGCGTGCGCGAGGCCTTACCGGCGCCGGTGGTGGAGATATAAGCCGGCTTCGACGGCGGCGACATAGGATTCCACTTCAACGCAAGCTGGGAGGCGCATTGGGCAATCGGTCATCTGCGTTTCTGCGATTACTCTTTTACCTAGCCAATAGGCCACATAATCCTCGTGGGAATCCCGCGAATGGGCTGACGCAGGCCACTAGCCTCCCAAGGCTTGGGCGAGCGCTTCGCGAGGGATACGAAAACCGTCCGCGCGTGTTTCCACGGGGGCGCCGAAATGGCAGCTATGGCTTAGCCCCCGCTGGCTGGAGATGCACCAAAAATCCGGCAAGTAATTTCGTACTTTGCGGCCGGCGCGTGGTTCTGGGAAAAACTCGGCCACTCGGGTGCCGGGCTTGCACCAGGCGATGTGCGTCAGACCAGCACCGTGTGGGGCTGCCACAAATTCGGCGTTTATGAATAGCGCGACTTGACGCGCGAGCGGCATCCGGCCCAAAGCTGTCCGCTCGAATCCGCGCGCGTGTAGCTCGCGCAGAAGCTCGCCCTCGTTAAGGACACGCCGAAGCCGTGCATCGTTGCGGCTAATGTAAATCCGTGCCGGCTGTTTTTTGTGCGCTTCCGCGCCCGCGAGAAAACGCGCGAGGCCATCAAGCGCCTGCAAAGCGGCCGGCGATTGCAGCCCATGCGGCAGCCCGTAAATCGCGACGGCCTTCTGGCAGTGTGGCACGAACACAGCTTGAGCTTCCGACACGGGTTCAACAGCGCGAATGGGGTAGCGCGTTTTAAGGAATTCGATAGTCCGGGCCTGGATTTCGCTCAGCTTGGCGTTGACGATCAGCCCGATATCGTTTCCGGCTTTGCCGCTTTCAGCGAACGCGACGAATGGAAGGATGGAATCGAACAGCCAATGGAACACGTGCCCGCGGGCCGGAATCGAGGTCATCAAATTGAAATAGGCTCGGCCGTCCGGGAGCACGCGCGTGAAATATGGCCGCAGACGGATTTCTGCCGCCCAGTTGCAGTCAGCGTAATCGCTTAAAAGCAGGCCGTCCTTAATCATCGCGCCTTTCCAGCCCGTGACTGTGACATCCTGGACGGAGTAAACGGTGTGCGTTTGCCGGACCGGGGCGGTTACGGGCATGCCGAGTTCGGCAAAGCACGTAGGAGCAGGCAGGTTAACAACAGCGGACTGAAGTGGATATGCCTCATGCGCGGCGTCCGCCATAAGCTGAGCCTCAACAGGGAACGAGCAAACCCGTTGCAACACCGGAAAGCGGCGCGCCGCCTGATCGGAAAGTACGTAGACGATGCTGCGCGATGTGAACTTAGCGTTCCGGATGCGCCCTTTATATTGTAGCGATAGCATGTTTTGTCGGCCTGCCGTTTATCTGTTCGCGGTAATGGCGGCAGGATAGCAGACGAAATCTTATTTTAGCTACACAGGAGAATATGCTTATCCGCATTGTGTGAAATGCGTACAAGGGAACGGGCAGGCGAAGGCGCTCCGGAACGGGTCTGGCCTACGTCCCGAGTTTCCCCGAAACGGCGCGGCCCTCCTCCCTATCGCGCAGCGTGGTTAACGGAATGCCGTGGTGGGCTGCAAATCGCTCCCGGGTAAGCCGCAGCCGCGCGCGCTTAGGCGTCAACCCGAGCCGGAGCTTGCTCCGCCGGCATCGGTGCCAGGCCGAGCTTCGAGAACAGCGCCCTGTCCTTATCCTCGGCGGGGTTGCCGGCGGTCAAAAGCGTGCAGCCGAGGAAGATCGAGTTGGCGCCGGCGAAAAAGCAAAGCGCCTGCAACTCGTCGCTCATCGAGGCGCGCCCGGCCGAAAGCCGCACCATCGAGCGCGGCATCATGATGCGGGCCAGCGCAATCGTCCGTACGAACTCAAGTGGATCGAGCGGCTCCGCACCCTCCAAGGGCGTGCCCGGAATGGGGATCAGCAGGTTGATTGGCACGCTTTCGGGGTGCTGTGGCATGTTCGCAAGCGTGACCAGCATGTCCACGCGGTCGTCCTCGCGCTCGCCCATGCCAACGATGCCGCCGCAGCAGACCTTGATGCCCGCCTCGCGCACATGATCGAGCGTGTCCAGCCGCTCGCCGAAGGTGCGGGTGGTGACGATCTCGCTGTAATAGCGCTCCGACGTATCGATATTGTGGTTGTAATAGTCCAGGCCCGCGCCCCTGAGCCGCGCCGCGTCGTGCTGGGTCAGCTTGCCGAGCGTCATGCAGGTTTCAAGCCCCAGCGCCTTGACGCCTTCCACCATCGCCAGGATCGAGTCGAGATCGCGCTCCTTCGGGTTTTTCCAGGCTGCGCCCATGCAATAGCGCGTCGCACCCGCAGACTTCGCCTTGCGCGCCTCCTCGATCACGCGCTGGACTTCCATGAGCTTGGAGGCCTTGAGCCCGGTGTTGTGATGCGCGGACTGGCCGCAATAGGCGCAATCCTCGGGGCAGCCGCCCGTCTTCACGGACAGAAGGCTGCTCATCTGCACCTGGTTCGGGTCGAAATGGCGCCGGTGGACGGTCTGGGCCTGGAACAGGAGGTCGTTGAACGGCGCGCGGTACAGGGCCTCTGCCTCGGCCCGCGTCCAGTCGTGGCGCTCGCCGGCATCGGCGGACATAAGCTCGAACAAGGCGGCAGGCCCTCTCAAAATCTGCGATTTTGGCGCTTGTACCCCTGCACGCGGCCGCGTGCAACTCGCGCGGGGCATTGCTGCAATGCCCTGGACTTTCGTTCAACGGCGGCCAAATGAGTTTCCGCCGCATTTCCGGGGGCGCTGCACTGGCCTGCGGCGGCATGTTCCAGCATGATCGCAAGCGCATTCATGTTGTCTCCAAGCCGCCCCGTAGCCGGCTCACTTCGTTAAGTTTTGTCCATGCCTGGGATGAAAAGCCGGTATGGAGACGTTCTACCGGCTGCTGGCTGCTACCAAGCACTGACGAAACCACCCGGCCCGTTAATCACGTTGGTGCCAGCCCGCTATAGAGTCCGTTGACTTCAACGTGCGGCTGGGTAAGTGTCGCGGTCCATGATCTGGATTTTGTTTGCAATTGTGACGGCTAGCGTAATCCTGGCTGTTGCTCGTCCCCTCGGGCGGGCGGCCCAGCCTGCGGCTGGCAGCGCGTCCGAAATCGAAGCCTACAAGCTGCAACTCGCGGACCTCGACCGCGAACAGGAGCTGGGCAGCATCGGCAATGAGGAAGCCCAGCAGACGCGGACGGAAATCTCCCGCCGCCTCTTGAAGGCCAGCCGTCAAGGCGCCGCCGCCACGGTCTCCGGCAAGGCCGCCGCGTTCGGCACCAACATCGCTTTCGCGGCCTTGGCGGGCTTCATCGCCCTGGGCACGGCGGGCCTCTACGCCTTTTACGGTACGCCGGCCCTGTCCGATCAGCCGCTCGAAGCGCGGCTCACGGCGCCCCCCAGCGAGCAGACGCCCGGCATCCTGATCGCGAACGCCGAGCGCCAGCTCCGCGCCAACCCGGACAACGCCGCCGCCTGGAACGATCTCGCACCCAAATATTTCAGGACGATGCAGTTCGACAAGGCCGCGCATGCCTACCGCAGGGCGATCGGGCTCGGCGGTCAGGACGAGGAAAAGCTCATGGGGCTTTTCGAGTCGCTGGCCTACGCCAATGAAGGGAACATCTCCGCCGAGGCGAAGACGGTTTTGGACACGGCAATCGCCAAATATCCGAAGTCGCTGCGCGTGAGGACATGGCTTGCAATCCGCAGCACGCAGGAGGGCAAGAAGTCCGAAGCCGAACAGATCTATCGCGAGATCCTGGGCGAAAATCCGCCGGCCGCCTGGAAGGGCCTTATCTATAAGCAGCTTTCGGCTCTGAAAGACGAGCCCGATGCACCGGCGGCGGCCGCGAAAGCTGCGGAGGCCGCGCTGTCTTCCGCCAAGACGGCCGAGGTCAAGCAAGCCCCGCCCATCGATGCGCTGGTGGAGCGGCTGGCAGCCCGGCTTAAGCAAAATCCCGCTGATTTGAACGGCTGGGTCATGCTTATCCGGTCCTATGCCTTCATGAATGCGCCGGAGAAAGTGCGGGAAGCAGCGGCTTCGGCACGCAAGCAGTTCGCATCCGATCCAGAGGCGCTGAAGCAGATCGACGCGGCCATGAGCGCTCAAGCGCAGCCGGCGCCGGAAAGCGAGGCGAAGGCTCCCGCCGATGCCCCCACCGAAGACCAGAATGCGATGATCCGCGGCATGGTGGGCAAGCTCGCGGCGCGGCTCAAGGAAAACGGCGCGGACTTGAAGGGCTGGGTTATGCTCATCCGGTCCTACGCTGTTTTGAAAGACGCGGACAAGGTGCAGGAAGCTGCCGCCGGCGCCCGCAAACAATTCGCATCGGACCCCAAATCGCTGGAGCAGATCGACGCTGCCGTGCGCGATGTTGGCAAATCCGTACCGGAAAGCAGCGCAAGCGCTCCGGCGGAGACGCCCGCGGCTGACGGTCAGAGTGCGATGATCCGCGGCATGGTGGATCGCCTCGCCACGCGCCTGAAGGAAAACGGCGCGGATCTGGATGGCTGGCTGAGGCTCATCCGTTCTTACGGGGTGTTGAACGAGACCGGCAAGGCGCAGGAAGCCGCAGCCACCGCGCGCAAGCAATTCGCATCCGAGCCGCAAAAGCTTGAGCGGATCGATGCGCTGACGCGTGAGCTTGGGCTACCGGCCGGGGATGGCAAAGGGGAGCAACCCAAACAATGACCAGAAAGCAGCGCCGCGGCGTTTTGATCGGCGGCGGGCTCGTTATGATCGGCATCGCCGTGGCGCTTGTGCTGACCGCGCTCAAGACGCAGGTGACGTTCTTCATGAGCCCCACCGAAGTGCTGGCAACCCCGCCGGCACCCGGAACGCGCATCCGGCTCGGCGGACTGGTCGAGGCTGGCACCTTCCACAAGGGCACCGGCGCCGAGGCGGCCTTCAAAATCACGGACGGCTCGAAATCGCTGCCCGTCTCCTATAGCGGCATCCTGCCGGACCTGTTCAAAGAGGGGCAAGGAACGGTCGCCGAGGGCCAGCTCGGCCCGGATGGCGTGTTCCATGCCGACACGGTGCTCGCCAAGCACGACGAGAAATACATGCCGCCCGAGGTTGCGGCGGCGCTGAAGAAGAGCGGACGCTGGCAGGAACAGGGCGGGAAGCCGAAGGCCGCAGCGCCAGGAACTTGAGTCGATTGGGATTGAGATAGTAGAAGACCCCCTCACTCTGTCTCTCTCCCCAAGGGGAGAGAGGAC
>PMBZ01000144.1 GCA_003153975.1 Hyphomicrobiales bacterium | reverse complement strand
GAATTTGCCCTGCTGCCAGTTAACACCGGCCTGACCGCCGCCGAAGCCGCCTTCCGGGCCGAGATCTGCCAGTTTGCTGCCAATATTGCTGGCATCCCGGCCGTAGCCGCCGTTCACGCCAACGTAAAGGCCGCTCCAATTCACGCCGTAGTATGGCGTGTCCTTATTGCTCGCCGCGCCAGGCGCCCGGTTCAAGTCGGCTGCTGCGGCGGCTGACGTCAACGCGATCACGCTCGCGCCGGCCACAATAATTTGCCGAAGCATACTCTCCACCCTGATGCCACTTACTCTCCTATTTTCAATAAGTAGCAGATAAGCCCGGCCCGTAAAACCGATCAATGATTGAGTCGCGAATGAGCGGACACCTGTTGCAGTTTCGCCATAGGCTGCGGCGACAGATCGAATGAATGCAGCGCCTGCAATTGCACGCGTAAGATGCAATGGTGTCGAGTGATGGTTACAACGTCACATCTGGCCGCCACATTCTGCCGCCCGAAAGATGGGGTTTGCTGTACGTGCGGGAACGGCCCTAAGACGAACCCAGGAGGACCGTCCACATCTAATAAGCTATTTTACTTATAACTTTTAAGGTAACTCCCCAGGTAGGCGGGTGAGTCAGGAATGGCACAGTGCACGATCCTTCGGATTTGAATAAGTTACTTTGCGCTATGGCGGCGCCGATTGGCGTGATTCAAGCTTCGCATGGAAGAGCCGAATCAGCCGCCGCAGTCACAAACAGTAGAAACGCTGCTGCAGATCGTTGAAAACCTGCGGCAGGAGAATTCATTGTTGAAAGCCCGGCTGGCTGAACTTGAACGCCGGCTCGGCTTGGATAGCTCGAACAGCAGCAAACCGCCTTCAAGCGATGGATTGAAGAAACCTTCGCGCGCCGGGAGCTTGCGGGAAAAATCGGGCAAGAATTCCGGCGGGCAGCGCGGCCACAAAGGCGAGACGCTGCGGCAAACATCAGCGCCCGATAGGGTGATCGATCATTATCCCACCGGCTGCGAACAATGCGGCGGCACGGGCGGTGCGGTAGCGCGCTGCTAATGGGGGGCTGGGCAGGCTTCACCACCCGCGACCTCGCCCGCTGCCGGACCATGGCCCGCTTCATCGCCCTCGTCTACAATTGGTGGAACCTGTTCGTGCGGCTGGCCGAGCCTGACAAACACCTGGAGGCCATCGCCAGCCGGCCGCTGCTGCACTCCGCCATCGCGGAGCGCAGCCGTCGCCCCAGGCAAACCACCCTGTGTGTGGCCAGCTCTCGCGCCAAGGCCGGATGGGTGGCGAACGTGCTCTCGGGCATCGCCCGCTTCCTTCGCGAGCTTACTCGAAATGCGGAGCAGTCGACCGCGGACCAGTGCTGGCGCCAAATCCTCTCCTACGCTGTCCTGTCTTGGCTCGGCGGGCGCCATTTGCGTTCTCCGCCGCGCCTTACGGCACCGGCCTGACCGGCCGAACCCACATCAATAGGTTGCGCGGACGCTACGAAATTACACCGCGCGGAGGTCAACTGCCGGATTTAGGATGAGAGCTTGAGAGAAGCCGAGCGCTACACACGGGAAGCCAATAAGAGGCACCTGGCCGATTCAGCTCAAGCCAAAGTAGTAGCAGCTTTCCCAGGCACGAAAGGAGAACGGAGGAGTTGAAAACGCGCAGAACATGAAGTTGGAAACGGCCTGAAATGAGGGCTAAGCCTATAAAAAACAGTAATGTTCCAAATAGGATGGCGGAGTGGGAGGGATTCGAACCCTCGGTACGGCTTTTCAACCGTACAACGGTTTAGCAAACCGCCNNCCGCCGCCTTCAGCCTCTCGGCCACCACTCCAGCGTAGAAACGCTTGCAGATTCAGCCATCTAGAACAAGCGGCGCTGCATCGCGATTTGATCCAGATTGTCAAACTACCGGCCACCGAATAGCAAATATGCCGGGCAATGGCAATACTGCACTTGCCTTTTCTGGCCAGTAGCCCACCTGCCCGCAAAACTCGCCTGTTGCCTTGCTTTGCCGGCACCTGCCCGCTTCACCCGCCGAGCTTTTCGAGCGCATGGTCCGCCAGCCGGCGCGCGATGGCCGTGGCCTTCTCCAGCCGTCTGGAGGCGAATTCCCGCGCCAAGCTTCGGACCTGCGCGAATAACGCCTGTTCCCCCGGCGCGGCGGCCGCAGCACCGGCGTCTCCCGCCCCCACATAACAAATCTCGCGGAAATGGGGCCTTGCGGATTGCTCAAGCCTGGCCTGCAATCTTTTCAAGTCGCTTTCCCCGCCGCCGATCACATCGCAAAACGTTACGGCAAGCACGCTGCGCGACCGCACCGCCTCCGGCAGCGCCAGCCAATGCGTCCGCTCCGATTCCCGCCAGGCCTGCGTGGCGACCGTCGTCCAGATCGCGGCGTCGATGCCGTAGCCCGCGGGGTCCTGGCGCGTTACGGGAAGCAACACATTCGCACTGCCAGGAAAATCCAGAATTTCAACTGAACGCAGTATGCTTGCGGGAAGCCCCACCTCCAGGCGCTTCATGGCACTCTGCTGAGCAGCTAAACTCGCGGAAAGCGTGATCCTCTCGCCGGTCTCGTAAAGCGCCATCACAAACGGCGCGGGAGCATAGGTGAGGAGCGTGGGCAGCCTCGTATTCGCCACCGGCAGCGCGGGCAGCGTCGCCACGCCAACGAGGAGATTGGCCAATGAGGACTTGCCGGAATTCGACTCCCCTAAAATGCCAAGCCGTAGCGGCCTGTTCGCCGCCCGCGCCATGCGCCCGAATGCACGGCTGGACCCTTCCAAGGCAGGATGGGCGCTCGCGGCCTTGCGCAACGCGCGTTCCGCTTCGATGAGGTTCTGCACGGCGAACCGCAGCTTCGCTTCCAGGTCCATTTTGACAAACTTTCGCGACAAACTGATCGCTATAAACGAGGATGACTGCTATCTGATTGATAACCAGATCCGTCCCGTTCATCAACGTGTTCGCTTGGCATCAGTACGCTGAAAATTCAGAACCCGTTCTCGCGGCAACTAGATTTGGCTTTCCAATTGGTTATGGTGTGCTTCCGATGCACGAGGGGGGGATTGGTTGCTATGTGCAAAGCGGCAGGGACGCTTTCAGTACCCGTTGATTCATTGAGAGTTGGCTTATGAAGTTCCCGTTTTTGTGGCGTAAGGCACCGTCGCGGCCGGTCCTGGACGGGGCGGCATATCCGGTCACCCAACCCGAGACAGCCAGCAGGATTTTAAGAGACGTTTTATCCGCCGGTGGGACCGAAGAGCCCCCTGCCAGGGCGCGTGGCAGTGAAAACGACGCGGTCCCGCTATCGAGCAGGCTTAGCGTCGGAGCACGGCTCGACGATGCAAAACGGCGCGCGCTCGACGCGGCCGGGACGCTTACCGCGCTTGCGGACAAGGAAACGGCGCAGGCTATTTCCTCCGTTGCCGCGCATCTTCAAAGGCAAGCCTGCCGGGTCGCCTTCGTGGGACAGGTGAAGGCCGGCAAGAGTTCCCTGATCAATGTGCTGGTCGAACAGCCGGAGCTTTTGCCCGCAAACATCAACCCCTGCACGGCGGTTATCACAAGGCTGAGCTTCGGCGTGCCGGACAGGCCGCAATCGGGTGCCCAATTCACCTTTTTCACCCGCGAGGAGTGGCGCCGGCTGTCGCACGGCGGGCGCACTCGCGAGCTTACGGACCGGCTGTTCCCGGACTTCAATTGGGAGGTGCTCCGGACCCAGGTGAAAGCGATGGAAGACCGGGCCCGCCAGAAGCTCGGAACGTCGTTTGAGGAGCTTTTGGGCAAAGAACATCTTTACGAGGAAATCCAGCCCGATTTGCTGGTCCGCTATGTCGGCGCCGAACACCCGGACGCGGAAAGCCTTTCGGAGCGCGCCGAGGGCCGGTTCTCCGACATCACCAAATCCGCCGACATCTTCCTGGAGCTGGGCGCATTCAACTTCCCGACGGTTCTGATCGACACACCGGGCGTCAACGACCCGTTCCTCGTCCGCGATGAAATAACGCGGCAAAATCTGGAAGCGGCCGACATTTGCGTGGTCGTCGTGACGGCCAGGCAGCCCTTGTCGGCGACCGATATCAACCTTCTCCGGATGCTCCGGGGCCTCAAGAAAAACAGGCTCATCATCTTTATAAACAAGGTCGATGAACTGCGGGGCGGCGACAGCGTCGTGCAGGAGATCGGGCGGCAGGTGTCGGCCACGCTCAAGCAGGAATTTCCATCCGCCCATATCCCGGTTGTCTTCGGCAGCGCCGCTTTCGCGCACAAGGCCTTGAACCGGGACACCGCCGATCCGGCATCGTCCAACGGCTCTGGAGATGGGCAAGACGCGAGCACCGGCCCATTGCAATGGTTCAACCACGCCGATATCGCAGACAAAGCCAAGGCCGAGGCCTATTTCTTGAAGTCGGGCCTTCTGTCGCTGGCGGTTGCCGTATCCGAGATGATGAGCGGCGGCCCGATCGCCGATTCGATAGGCGCGGCAACCCGCCTGATCGATTCCGCGGGCCGCAACCTCATCGCCTGGCTGGAAATCGAGGCCGGCTTGCTTCGCCGCGCGCCCCTCGAACCGGGACAGGTCCGGAAGGAACTCGATGCAATTGCCGGCCTGAGGCTAGAGCTTGCGGCAAAATTCGATACCTTTCCCGAAAAGCTCGATGCGATCTATGCCCAGGAGGTGAGCCTCATCAAACAAAGGCTTTCCTCTGCAATTCAAGCCTTCATTCCGGAGGCACTCGCCTCGCTTGCCGGCCATGACATCGCCCGTCAGGCCAGCCAGATCGACGTAAAACTGCGGATGCGGCTTGAAACCGTTTTCCTGAACGCCATCGAGGATACGGGCGAGTTGCTCGCGGCCGAGCATGAGGCGCTCAAGGCCGAGCTTTCGGCACTGCTCGATGGCAGAGGCCTGACTGCAAGTCCCGCGATTATCCTGGGCCAGCCGCTGGCACTCACACCATCCCTGGCAGCATTGAGCGAGCCCGCGGCACTCGGATTTACCGCGCATTTGACACACCTCACCGGAGCGGCGGGCGGCGAGGGTCCTGGCGTCAATCTTCAGGAACTCATCGTCGCCGACTTCGCTCCCATTATAGAAAAACTTGCCGGCGAAGCGTCGAGAGTCTTCCACGAAGGCTCTTCCGCCTTCACCAGGCAAGCGCGAGCGTTAACTTTCGGCCCCATCGACGCTGCGATCGAAAGAGTAAGCTCGGCGCTCCAGGACGCACAAGCCCGGCCGCACGAGGATGCGGAGGCGAGTATCCACGCAATCCGCGAAAGCATCGCCAATCTCAAGCCTGCGTCCGAGGCACGGCACACCACCATTCTCGCTCAGGCGGCCGGGCCTCGGCTCTAAGGGCTCGACGCGAAATAAGCGCGTCAGATGGCGCAGGATTTTTGTTCGTCCGCCAGGCGCGGAAAGGGCGCATACCGGGGTATGTCCTTTTCGCAACGCTGCGGACGGGCAAAAAGACAAGCGAGATGGCGCGTTTATTTCGCGTCGAGCCCTAAGTTGCCAGCAGGACTCCCGCAGGGCGGTTTTGCACTGCCGGTTAACCGTACAGGCTCCGGGCATTCGCGGGAACCGGCGAATCGTGTTACCAGCGGCGTGAATTCCACC
>PMBZ01000029.1:4689-5049 GCA_003153975.1 Hyphomicrobiales bacterium | reverse complement strand
GCGGCCAGCGCGAGCACGATGGCCAAACCCAGTAATTTCTTCACGTTATCCTCCAGGATCGCGGCTTGCTTCGCGCATGGCCCAGCCAGGCCGGCCTGCGCTCATCCTGCCCGCGGCGATATCACCCGTTCCATTGCGGCCACACCCACCTGTTGCACAAAAACACCGCACGCAACCTATGTCGCAAATTTCGCGATTTTCGTCTAAATAGCAGATGCGAAGCCCGCCCACTTTTGCTACTTTGGAAATATAGATTAGCCTTTAAGCACCAAATGATGTTGCAGCCGCATACTACCACAGGTAACCCGGCCTAGCCGGGTTACCTGGGGACAATCAGGCGAGCGGCCCCCCTGACCCCGC
>PMBZ01000029.1:0-4645 GCA_003153975.1 Hyphomicrobiales bacterium | reverse complement strand
CCAATGTTCGATACGCCGCCCCCTAATACTATCGCGTCCGGGTCGGCGATATTGATCACGGTCGCAAGTGATTTTGCAAGCCTCCTCCCATACTGGGCGAGCACGGTTTTGGCCGTGGCCTCGCCCTTTTTTGCGCGCTCCGCGATATCTCTTGCCGGGATGGCNNGCAGCCGCGCTTGCCGCAATAGCAGGGTAGCCCAGGCCATTCATCCGCTTCCGGCCAGGGCAAGGGATTGTGGCCCCATTCGCCGGCCACCGCGTTGTGGCCGAGCAGCGGCTTGCCATCGTGCACGAGGCCGCCGCCAACGCCTGTGCCCAGAATCACGCCGAACACCGTGCGGTACCCTTGCGCGGCCCCGTCCACCGCCTCCGAGAGCGCGAAGCAATTGGCGTCGTTCTCGATCGCGACAGGCCAGGCGAAGCGCGCCTCCAGATCGTGGAGCAGCGGGCGGCCGTTGAGCCAGGTGGAATTGGCGTTGCGCACCAGCCCCGTCCTGGGCGAAAGGCTGCCGGGAATGCCGATGCCAACGCCCGCGATGTCTCCATCCGCAAGCCCGTCCCGGCACTTGGCCACGAGCGAAACGATGGCATCGAGCGTGGCGTCATAGTGCCCCCGCGGCGCCGGAACCCGGACGCGTACGCGCTCCAGCCCCTCCGGCGACAGCGCCAGCGCTTCGATCTTCGTGCCCCCGAGGTCGACGCCGATCCGCCACATCTCCGCCCTCCCCTACGGCGCCGTATGAGCCGCGCCCAGGAGGCGCTTAGCATCGTCCACCGGCTCGGTTATCTGCTGCGTGCCGTCCCTGGTGCCGATTACCGTCTTGCTCGCCGGATTGTGGAGCCCCTGCAGCGCAGCCATAATGTCCGTGACCTTGCTGGCGGCCATGTAGACGGTTTCGCCATTCGGCGCGGTGAACCGCACAAGCGCGATTTTCTTGCCTACATCGCCAACGATGTCCGCGACGGGTGTGACGGCGAACAGCCGGCTGTCCGCGAAGTCGATGACGGCCGTGCCCCGCGGCTCGCCGCTGACGAAAGCCTGCCTGATGCGCCAGATCCCGGCCAATTGCACAAGCTGCGGGCCTTCGTCCTTGAGATCGACGGCAACGCCGTCATCCGTAACGCCCGTCACCGTGCCAGGGTGCTTGCGGCCGAGAACCACGCGCGGGCTTTTCGTGGGCTGGAGCGCNNCCGCCAACAAAACAATAACACGCAACCCTATAGTCAACTCGCCCCCCCTAGATGTGGATGGCACGCTTGCCCACGGCCAGCGCGGCTTCCTTCAACGCCTCGCTCAGCGTCGGATGTGCGTGGCAGGTGCGCGCCAGATCCTCGGCCGAGCCGCCGAACTCCATCAGCACCGCCGCCTCCGCGATCATGTTGCCCGCATCCGGCCCAACGATGTGCACGCCCAGCACCCGGTCGGTCTTGGCGTCGGCCAGGAATTTCACGAAGCCGTCCGTCTGCCGGTTCACCTTGGCGCGGCCATTGGCCGTGAAGGGGAACTTGCCAACATTGTACGCAATCCCGGCTTCTTTCAACTCCTCCTCGGTCTGGCCCACGCTGGCCACCTCGGGGAAGGTGTAGACCACGCCGGGGATAACGCCGTAATTCACGTGGCCGGCCTTGCCCGCGACGATCTCGGCGACAGCGACGCCTTCGTCTTCCGCCTTGTGCGCGAGCATCGGCCCGCGAACCACATCGCCGATGGCGTATATGCCCGGCACATTCGTTTGGAAACGATCGTCGATCGCGATCCGGCGCTTGTTGTCGAGCCGGACGCCGGCCTCCTCAAGGCCAAGCCCCTCGGTGTAGGGCGCACGGCCGATGGCAACCATAACCACATCCGCGCCGAGCCGCTCCCGGGGGCCTTCGCCTTGTGCCGGCTGGATTGTCACCTTGAGCGGCCCTTCGCCATCGGGCTCCACGGCCGTCACCTTCATCCCAAGCCGGAATTCCATGCCCTGCTTTTGCAGCATGCGCTGGAACTGCTTGGCGGCCTCGTTGTCCATGCCGGGCAGGATGCGGTCCAGGAACTCGACCACCGTGACCTTCGCGCCCAGCCGGCGCCACACCGAGCCAAGCTCCAGGCCGATCACGCCGGCGCCCACGACCAGGAAACGCTCCGGCACTTTCTCCAACTCCAGCGCGCCGGTGGAGGACACCACGCGCTTTTCGTCGATATCGATGCCGGGCAGCCGGACGATATCGGAGCCGGTCGCAATCACGATTGCCCTGGTCTCAAGCGTCTTCTCTTCGCCGCCATCGACCGGCCGCACCGCCACGCGCCCCGGCCCCGCGATGCGCCCAATGCCGCGATGCGTATCGACCTTGTTCTTTTTCAGCAGGTACTCGACGCCCTTGACGTTACCCGCGACGCCATCGGCCTTGTATTTCATCATCGCGGGCAGATCGAACTCGGCTATGGCCTTGATGCCCATGGCCTCGAAGCCGTGGTTGGCCTCCTCGTAAAGCTCGGAGGCGTGCAGCAGCGCTTTCGACGGGATGCAGCCCACGTTCAGGCAAGTGCCGCCGAAGGTGGCGTTTTTCTCGACGACCGCCGTTTTGAGCCCAAGCTGCGCCGCACGGATCGCACACACATAGCCGCCGGGGCCAGTCCCGATGACAATCAGATCGTATGCGTCAGGCATGTGGTCGTCTCCGCTTCGGCTCTTTGGCCCTCTCGGCCCATTCCGGGTTGTATATCAGGCGCCGCGCCCAGCCTCCAGCGCGCCGGCGATGCTTTTTTGGGATTTCTGGCCCCGCCGGTGGGAGGCCAAAATTAACTGGTTGCCGCGCAGGGCCGGGCGGACGGACTGCTTTTCAATTCCAATTCAATATAGCAGATGCGCCTTATGGAAGCGTTAAGCCGTCCCGTTCAGCGCACGCCATTGATAATGTGGGGCAAAAATACGGACGCGTGGACTATCCGGCCGCACGATTCGAGCCGCGCGCAGGGTTAACGCGCGATCCGCGACTATATTTAACGGGACTCTGCGATCACGAAATCGGGCGCAAAATCGCGAGAAAATCCGCAGGAAAACGGTAGCCAGAAATATTAAGACCGCCCGTTTACCATGCCAGCATTAGCCACAATAGGAACCTACGCGGCGCGAACGGAATGTAAACCCGCGAGAGGCGCCATACGGAGCAATCGTGCTGTCCGGTGCCAGCCTGTCAGGTAAAGGAGATACTATGGTCAGGCGAGGAATGCCTCGTGTTTGGCTCATTTGCTGAAAATGGAACCACCGTCCAGTGCCTTGTCAGCCTCTCAACGATGCGTGGAGGGATATTCCTGATTTGATTGACGACGCGCAAGATTTCGCGCCGCATCCTCCAAAGAAGGGATTGCCGCCCGGCCACCTGTTTGGAGACTTGGCGCTTCACGTCCCGCGCGGGGGTCAAGTCGCTCTTGTATATTATATCGTCTTCTTGCCCGGGCAGCCGGTCGCCCTGAACGCATGGAGCGGGAACGGCTTGAAACGCTCGCCTTGGATCGAAGAATGGAGAAATAGGATCGAAAAGCAAGTGATCGACGGGCAATAGAGGCAGCTCTGGGCTTTCAGCCAATCTCACTGCAAGCGTCCGGCTCAGAATGTAGGCCGCAGCGCCCCAATGCGCGGAATACAGATTGTGGAGCGCCATGCCGCCAGCTCTGTAGGCAGGCCGGTTTTTAAGGCAGACCCTTATAAGATAGGTTTCCAGCCGGATCGTATCGCCATTGAACTTGATTTCATGAAAATGGTTCAGGAAATGGCGCAAGGAACACGAGGCAACGAAATCGTCCTCCAGGATCAGACACTGCTCCTCTCCCGTTTCCACGAACTTGCGCCATGTCTTCAAATGGCTGAGGAAACAGCCCAGCTCGCCGTCCGTCAGAGAATACACCTCATGCGGACGGAGGCCAACGGTTCCAGCTAGCAGGGGCGCTTCCTCTTTGCCAATCGCTGCGATCCGCTCGAAGTCGATCCCATGGCACATCAACTGGCTCCGCGACCGATCCAGCCGGTCTGGCCTGCTGTTTAAGTTAATTAGATATACTTGCATCCGAACGCTATCGCCTGTCAGGTCCAACACATTCCCATGCCGGCGCCGCTCAACCTCCCATCTTTGCCAGCAGCCCCAAAGCCGGAAACCAGCGCGCGGCGGCGGAATCTCCACTTCAGTCTGCGGCGTCGCACGCTGACCGCCTGACGACGCTTCACGCACAAGCCGCGATTTCCAGTTCTGGAAAAAGCCTGAAATAGTAGCTAGTTAGTCTTCCGGCACCTGCCAGTTTCGTCGTTTACCGTTCAGGATATGAAAAGGGAATAGAAATGAGCCATGTCTCAGACCGGACCGGGAGAAAAACTGCCCAAGGAGACAGGTCCACAATTGGCCCCTACGCGAAACGAACGGAACGTAAACCAGCGAAAAGCGCCGTCCGCTGCGAATAACAGGGGCAAGGGTCAGGGCGAGCGCTTGCCTATAAGCCGCGACTGCCGCGCGTGCACGGGCGTCATGCCCACGCATCCATGTCCGCCCAAATGCCCGTGCTTACATATGTTCACTACGGGTCTCCGCCTTCGCGGGAACGACGCCGCCGACCCGCTTCCGGAGCCCGGAAGCCTTTGCCAGCACAGCAAAGGAGGCCAAGTGCCCGGCC
>PMBZ01000045.1 GCA_003153975.1 Hyphomicrobiales bacterium | reverse complement strand
CGGAACATCGCCAGCATGCGCCGCGTCACCGCGAAGCCGCCGAACATGTTGATTGCGGTTAGCGCGATGCTGACGATCGCGAGAATGCCGATGAGACTGCCGGTGCGCTCGCCCGTCGAGGGAGGCGCGATCTGCACCAATGCGCCGATGGCGATGATGGAGGAAATGGCGTTGGTCACGCTCATCAGTGGTGTATGCAGCGCGGGCGTCACGTTCCACACCACCATGTAGCCGACGAAGCAAGCCAGCGCGAACACGGTGAAGTGGCCGATGAACGCGGCCGGGGCGTAGAGGCCCAGAAGCAGGAACACGGCTGCGCCGATGCCGGCCGTCACAAGAAGCTGCGAGGCGGACGATTGTCCGCCCCCGCCGCCATGGCCGCCCTTCTTTTCCGCCACGGCCGGTTTCGCGGCAGCGGGTTTGGCGGGTGCCGCGGGAAGCTTGGGTGCCGGCGGCGGCCAGGTGATTTCGCCGGCCTTGATAACGGTGAGGCCGCGGATCGCGTCATCGTCCATGTTGACATCGATGACGCCGTCCTTGGTCTTGCACAGCTCTTCCGTCACGCGCAGGAGATTGGTCGCGTAAAGCGTGGAAGATTGCCTGGATAGGCGGCTCGGCATGTCGGTAAAGCCGACGATGGTCACACCATGGCGCACCACAGCTTCGCCCGGCACGGTCAGCTCGCAGTTGCCGCCTTGCTCCGCGGCAAGATCGACGATCACGCTGCCGGGCTTCATCGATTGCACCATCTGGGCGGTGATGAGCTTGGGTGCCGGCTTGCCGGGGATCAAGGCCGTGGTGATGATGATGTCCACCTCCCTGGCCTGCTTGGCGTACATCTCGCGTTGAGCTGCCTGAAAGCCTTCGCTCATGACCTTCGCGTAGCCGCCGCCGCCCGAGCCTTCTTCCTCGTAGTCCACCTTGACGAACTCGCCGCCCATGGACTTGACCTGATCGGCCACTTCGGAGCGGGTGTCGTTGGCGCGTACGATGGCGCCAAGGCTCGCAGCCGTGCCCAAGGCTGCAAGACCGGCGACGCCGGCGCCGGCAATGAACACCTTGGCCGGCGGAACCTTGCCCGCGGCGGTGATCTGGCCGGTGAAGAAGCGGCCGAAATGGTGAGCGGCCTCGATCACGGCGCGGTAGCCCACAATGCCGGCCATGGAGGTCAGCGCGTCCATTTTCTGAGCGCGGGATAACTGGCGCGGCAGCGAGTCCAGGGCCAATACCGTCACTTTACGGGCGGCGAGCGCTTTCATCAGCTCCGGGTTCTGCGCCGGCCAGATGAAGGAAACGAGTGTCGCGCCTTCTTTCAGTAGCCCCACTTCGTCGGTGGACGGTGCGCGAACCTTGAAAACGATATCCGCCTTGGACCAAAAATCTGCTGCACTGGGCGCAATCGTTGCGCCCGCGGCCTTATAGGTGTCATCGGCGAAGTTGGCGCCATCGCCGGCGCCGCTTTCCACCGTTACCGCAAACCCGAGCTTGATTAGCTTTTCGACGACCTCCGGAACCGACGCAACGCGCCGCTCGCCCGGAAATATCTCCCTCGGAATTCCAATGGTCATAACCATCGCCGCCTCACAGTCAAAAATGGGCGCGATGCACGCCAAGCCCCTCGATGCGAACTATTGAAGGAGAGGCTTAAGGGGATGGCGTGAATGCCGCGCACCGATGAATGGCCCTCCGGCCGCCTGACCGGAGAGGGATGAGATACCCTAGTAAATGCCTGCCATGGTATCCGTCAAACTCATGAAGATGTCCTTGCACTGGTGTAGCGATCGGACATCGTTTTGTAATGTTCCCGCCTTATGCCTGCGCCTCCCCTCGCTTTTCGCGTCCACGGCCTTTAAATTTCTTTACGGTTCCAGGGGGAAGGGCAACCCTTGGCTCGCCCTCGGCCTCCCGTGTGAAGGAGATTGTGATCATGAACCTTTGGTGTGAACGGAGGTTAAGCCGGGAAAAACGTCATGCGGATAGACAGGAAAACGGTGGCATCGATGAAATAATTCACCGATGGCACGAAATTACGGTAGGTGCAGATATGAATTTCGATATCTGTCCGCTCATCCGCATCGGTCGAGCCGATGTGCATAAGCCTTATCTCCTATCGCATTTTCCGGCTTTACCGCCGCGCGGGTATTTTGCACAAATTTATGACATCGCCAAGTGCTAGAAGCGTTTCGTCCTATGGTACTTATGGCCCAATGCCCGTCCGTTCACAGAAGAAGTATCAAGCGGTATGACCCACTGCACCCGGTATGCACTCACCGGCACGATCCTGGCGCTCGCTGTATGCAATTCCGCCTGGGCCGATGACCGGGCGGAAAAGGAAAAGATCGCTCAATGCGGAAGAGAGCTTTGCGGTATTATCGTTTCCAGGAATGCCAGCGGGCCGGATTTGAGCTGCGATCTGACGAAGACCTGGGAGAAAGAGGAAATTCAAAAGGGTGCGGACTATAAGAACCTTTCCTGGGGTTTTGGCTCCGCGAGATGCACCGCCAAGTTCAGAGCGAAGCGGGCCGATCTCGTGGCGGCTCTCACCTCGCCCGAGTCTACGCTCAAGATCGGCAAGCAGTCTGTCGCTTGCGAGATCGGCGAGGAAAAATACACTATCGGCGGTACGCTGGACCCGGAGCTGGTTTTGAAGGATGGCAAGGTTACGCATGGGGCGGTACATTTAGATGACATAGAGGGGTCGGTCCTGATAAAAGGCGTAGTCTGGACGGCGGCGGCGCTGGAGCGGAATTTTGGCCTTTTCGAGAGCGATCTCGTTCGCGAGGCAAACCGTTTCATGGAGATCGAATGCCCGAAACTTATGAGTAGCGGGAAGCCGCCGAAGAAAGGAACGCGCAAATAGAGCGTATTAACTATGCGACCTAGAGTTGCGCACGGGTGCCGCAATAAAGCCGCATCTTTGTCTAAGATTGGGCGCCGGGCACAATAGCGGACTGGCGCCTTCGGGCATAACGTAGAAGTATGCGGCGGGTGGGTCGCTTTGGGCATGCAAGACGAGCGGGATTATTATTCAATACTTGGCGTTCCTGCGAACACGCCGGACACAGAGATCCGGCGGGCTTTCCGCGCGCGTGCCAAGGAGCTGCACCCCGATAGCAAGCCGGCCAGCGAGCGCGACCAGGCACACCGGGAATTCAATCTTCTGACCGAAGCCTACGAGACGCTGAAGGACGCGGAACGCCGGCAGGCTTACGACGAAGAGCGGAGAGCAACCCGTCAGCTCACCCGCATCGAGGGCCAAGGCAAGCCACCGGGCGCTTTTGCCATGGGGCTCACATTCGGCCTTGTGCTAGCGGGCTTTGCGATCGGCGCGTGGTTCGTTTTGGACCGGGCTGGAAAGAGCACGGCCAAAAACCAGGATTCCCTTAGGATTGCCAGAGTTCAGCAGCCACAGGCCCCCGTTCCGGACCCATCGATGGAGCGAGGCCAGCCAGCGGCAACCGGGGCTGCGGCGCCTCGTTATCCCGCGGCCGCCAGCAGCCAGCGCCTGGCGCCGGCCCCTGAGTTGGCCGAGCCCGTCGCGGCCGGGGATCGAACCGGGGTTGCGCAACAAGAGCCCGGCCCGGTCGTGCAGGCCGCGGTTCCCGCTGCTCCCAGCGTGAGCGGCGTCGATGCGGCGGTGGATCGCCCTCAGCAAATGCGTGCCCCGCACTCCCAATTCGCCCGCGAACTTTTGGCGCTCGAAAGCCAGAGCGCATCGGACCCAGGCGGCGCGGCCGTATACGGGCTTGTGTCTCTTGTGAATTCGTGGACAGCCATCGACGAGCTTTCCGAAGCGGCGGCACTCGCCAGCAAACCGGAAACAGCGAACCTGATATGGGCTCGCATCTCCTTTTTGAAGGAGGAGCAGGAAAGGCAGCTTGCCAGCCTCACCAAGCAGCAGGAAGACGCCGCGCAGCCGCCGGCCGCTCCAACTCCGGCTCCCGCTCCCCAGCGTGCGCCGGCTGGGGGCGCGCTCTTAAAGCCGGACGGCGCTCTGGATGTGGCGACCGGCGCCCGGACGGCGGAGACGATCTTGAGGCTGCATCCGGGCAGCGGCTTGAAGGAGAGTTTTTCGGACTGCTCGGCCTGCCCCGAGATGGTTACGGTTCCTGGCGGCCAGACGGTCGCCGGCTCGCGGCCTGACAGCGCCGGCTACCGGCCGGAGGAAGGCCCCGCGCACAAAGTCACGATTCAGAGGCCGTTCGCGGTCTCGAAATATGGCATCTCGGCTGAGAACTGGCGGGCGTGCGTCGATGCGGGGATATGCCGGCCGATCCTGGCCTCCTACCTGTCCGCGGGGCCGGGCGTTCCCGCGACGAGGGTTTCCTGGTTCGACGCCAAGACCTATACGGAATGGCTGTCCAAGAGTTCGGGCCGCCGCTACCGGCTTCTAAGCGAGGTCGAGTGGGAGTATATGGCGCATGCGGCCAAGGATGCCGGCGGCAGCCTCAAGCCCGACGCCCAGGCGGGCAAGGGCGCCGCTTCCAGCCTTCTGCGCATGGGCACGGCCGGATTGAAGCAACTGGGCGATATCAAGCCGAACGGTTGGGGCGTTTATCCGCTGCCGGCCAATCTGCTGGAGTGGGTCGAGGACTGCTGGCACCCGAATTATCAGCAGGCGCCCCAGGATGCCGCGCCGTGGCTGTCCGGTGGCGGCGGGGATTGTGCCTATCGCGTGGTGCGCGGCGTTTCCGCCTCCGGCGGAGAGTTCGGCGGCAGGCGCCTTTCGGGCCGGGCCAGGGAGTCCGCGGATGCACGCTCGCCGGCCCTTGGATTCCGCATTGCGCGCGACCTCGACGGGTTGTCCAAGACCGCGCTTGGATCGGCGCCCGCTGCGGGCAGGTCCGCGCACGGCGATTAGCCAGGCCCCCCGGTTTCTCCGCACGCGGACAGCATGCCGTCATCCTCTTTCCTGCCGCGAGGACTTGAAAAAGTGCCGCACGGCCGCTGAACCTTTCCGCACACCGTGCGACTAAGCCTCTGTCTGAATTGCCCAAGCTACCGCTTGATGGGGGAATGAACATGCACAGCTCAACCGGCCAGCGAGCCCAGGTACCGTCCGTGCGCGTACTTCGCACCGCGATCCTCGCACTCGTTCTGATGCTCCCGCTCAGCGCCTGCGGGCCAAGCGAACCTCTGCAGCGCCAAGCGTTCATCGATTTCCTCAAGGTGCGCTTGCTGGAGAAGCCGGGCATCCGCCTGCCGGTTCCATCGGATGGGGAGCGCAAAGCCTGGGGACCCTACGCAACCCACTACGCCGTGATCGCGGACGGCTACCACGCGCTCGACGGTGCCGCCCGCGCGGTTTACACAGAGTTCAACGCGCTAAACAGGGGTGTGGTCATGATCGGCGCGCTCGTGGATAAGCGGAGCGAAGTCGAGCGGCTAAGGGACGCGACGAAAGCGTTTGCGGACACCATCGAGCAACGGCTTGAAGCCGCCAAGGCCGCGCGCACTGCCTTGCCCCCGCAGCCCGCCGATCTGAAGCCGGTTTTCGACGCCGCCTTCGAGCGCACCGTGAGCAGGCTGGCCGCGATCTGGATCGAGGCCACTCCCGCCATACAACGGACGCTCAGCTCCTACCTCGACCTGATCGATTTCATCGCGCGCCACAAGGGATCGGTGCAGGTCAGCAGCGCGACGATCACCCCGAGCGATCAAAAGCTGGTGCCGCGCCTCACGGAGCTGATGAATGCGGTGCGTGACAGCGTGGCCGCGTCCAACGCGCAGATCTCCAAGGGCAATGAGGCCATCGCCAAAGGCCAATAGCACCAGCCGCTTCCTCGCGGGCCATGCCAGCCCGCGCCACAAAACCGGACGTATGTGCTACCGCTCCGTAAGCTTCAGCTCGATGCGCCGGTTGCGCCGCAGGTCGGTGTCGGAGTTGCCCGGCGCAATGGGCTGGAATTCGCCGAAGCCGGCTGCGGCGAGCCTGTTCGGCGGCACGCCCTTGCCGATCAGGTATTTCGCGACCGAGATGGCACGCGAGGCCGACAGCTCCCAGTTCGACCGGAAGGTCGCGGTGTTGATCGGCCGGATGTCGGTGTGGCCGTCGACGCGCAGCACCCAGTTCAGCTCCTTCGGGATGCGGCCTTCGAGGTCGTGAAGCGCCACGGCGAGCTTGTCGAGCTGCGAATAGCCCTCCGGCGTCAGGTCGGCGGAACCGCTGTCGAAAAAGATCTCGGACTGGAACACGAAGCGGTCGCCGACGATCTGAATGTCGTCGCGGTCGCCGAGCGTCTTCTTGAGTTCGCCGAAAAAGTTCGAGCGGTATTGCGCAAGCTCCTGCACGCGCTTGGCGAGTGCCACGTTCAGCCGCTGGCCGAGATCGGCGATCTGCGCCTGCGCCTGCTTATCGCGCTTGTCCGAATCGCCAAGCGAGTTCTCCAGCGCCTGGAGCTGTTTGCGTAAAGCCACGATTTGCTGGTTCAGAAGCTCGATCTGAGCGAGCGCCTGCGCCGTGATCCCGCGCTGCTCGTCGAGCTGCTTGGTGAGCGCCGAAACCCGCATCTCGCCGCTGCCCGCGCCCTCGGCGCCCACAAGGCCCGCCAGCCGCTTCCTCTCGGCCTCCGCCGACGCGAGCGTCGCGCGCAGCGAGGAGGCCTCGTCCAGCGCGTTCGCCTTCTGCGACCGTTCCAGCGAGAGCTGGCTGGCGAGTTGCGCGATCTGCTTCTGCAGCCGCATCAATAGCGTGTCCTTGCCGCTCGACTCCTGCGCCGCGAAATACTGCGCCACCATGAACAGCACCATCAGGAAGGTGACGGTGAGGAGCAGCGTCGACAGCGCATCCACGAAGCCGGGCCAATAGTCGATAGCGGACGGACGGCGGCGCGATCTTGCCATGAGCGAACTCCCTTGCGCCTCTACCTGTCGGCGATGTCGCGGCGGGGCGCGCGGGAGGCGATCTCGCGTAGCGCTGTTGCGAGCCGGTTCTGCTCCTTGAGAACGGCGGCCAGCTCCACCTGATGATGCGACTGGTCGTCAACCCATTCGCGCAAGACCTTCTGCTCGGCGCGCATCTGCTGCACGAGTTTGTCGATGCCGTCGGTCAGCCGGTGCAGATCGCCGCTGTGCACGCCGCCCCCGCCGCCGCCGTGCATGATGCCCTGCTCTATCTTCCCAGTGAGGTCGGTAATGGCGCGCTGCATGTCGAGGAGCGCGAAACGGAGCTGCGACTGCGATCCAGCGGTCTCGCTCGACTCGCCGCGAAGCTCGGTGATGGTCGAGAGCCATTCCTCAAGCTCGTTATAGAAGCGCGATTGCGCCTGACCCGCCTGGATGTCGAGGAAGCCCAGGATTAGCGAGCCGGCAAGGCCCAGAAGCGAGGCGGAGAACGCGGTGCCCATGCCCGCGAGCGGTGCTTCGAGGCTCGTCTTCAGCTCCTGGAATACCTGCGCCCCCTCCTTGCCTTCGGTGTTGAGCGCCCGGATCGTCTCGCCCACGGAGCCCGTGGTGATGAGAAGGCCCCAGAACGTGCCGATCAGGCCGAGGAATATAAGAAGGCCCACGAGATAGCGCGTGGTCTCCCGGCTTTCGTCCAGGCGCGAGCCGATGGAGTCGAGGATGGAGCGCATCGCCGTCGCCGAGATCGCGGCCTGCCCCTGGCGGCGCCGCAGCATCATCGCCATGGGCGCCAGCATCACCGGCGCATTATCCATGGCCATGCCGGGGTCGGAGATGCGGAAATTGTTGACCCAGCGAACCTCCGGATAGAGGCGGAGCACCTGCTGGAAGGTGAGCATAATGCCGAATACAAGCACGCCGACGATCAGCAGCTTGAGCGGCAGACTGTTGTTGAAATTGACGAGGTCCAGTATCTTCTGATTAAAGATGCCGGCGATCAGCCCGATCAGGACCACAAACAAAAACATCCGCCACACAAAGATTTGCGGGCCGGATAGGGTTTTGTAGTAAGGCGGCTTGCTCATGGCAATTGGTCTCCGGGATGGATCGGCCGGAACTCGATACTAAAGTCTCCCATACAACATTTGCGGCCAACGGGAAATCATAACTTCCTTGAAAAATGGTAAGGCAGGCGCACGCACAAGTGGAATAGTATCCCCTTTACCGCCGTTTATATCAGCCGGCACTTTTCCCGGCCTGATTACCCGGATGTTTTCGCCAGTATGGATTGCGAGGGTAAATCCCGCTGCAAGCGCCGTCCCCGTGGAGGCGCATGCGCGCTCCATGGTGCCTTGAACGAAGGGAATCTCCCCTCACCCTGTTCCTCTCCCACGCAAGCTCGCCTNNAGCGGATATGGACGGGAGAGGGAACGATGCCGCAACCGTTGTGCAGCCGTTCCTTCTGCCATGGGGAGAAGGACAGAGGAGGGGCGCGAGCTACGAGAATGCCGGAACTTGGCATCCTGATTGGCGCGCTGTCTCCGCCGGCGCAGGCGCGTTCAGGCGCCCGGCCGCTTAACCTGTTGCCACGGCGCGGCCTGGTCCGGTTCACGGCTCACCGCCAGGGAAGCGGTTTGCCCTGCCTCATTGGGAGCGGAAATCCCGGTCAAGGTCGTGACGGCCGCGTAGGGGCTCCTTTCGCCATTGCGGAACAGCGGCTCGGCCGCAGCCGAAATCCACGCCAGACCGCCGTCCGGGCGCTTCACCCCCATCACGATATCGTTGCAGCTTTTCCCCGTACGCAGTGAAATATCGGCTGGAAAATCGCCGTCCCCGAATGGTGTGCCGTCCGGATGAATGGCATGCCAGGGCAGCGTGGCCGGGGTAAACCCCACCATCCGCTCCGCGCGTACGCCTATTATCTTTTCGGCGCGAATGTTGGCGGCGTAGATCCTGCCGCCCGCAAGCTGCATGACGATGCCGTGCGGCATCGCGTTGAAGATCGAGTGGAACCTTTCCTCGCTTTCGCGCAGAGCGTTCTCAACCGATTTGCGCTCGGTGATATCGAGCACGGAGGCGAGCGCCACGGGCTTGCCGCGAAGCTCCGAGCCGGTGGCGTAGGTTTCGATATCGATGAGCGCGCCGTCCTTGCGAACGCCTTTGAAGGTATCGTTGGCCCGCTTGATCTCTCCGGCGATGCACCGGCGCACCGTTTCCTGCCAGAACTGGCGGTCGTCTTCGACCACTAGGCCGGACGGCGGCAGCTTCCTGATCTCATCCACGGTGTAGCCGAAAATTTCAGCGAACCTCGGGTTCACGTAGGCGAAGCCTTCCTCCCCGGCGATTGCAAGGCCGAGCGCCGATTGCGTGGCGAGATCGCGGAATGTTTCCTCCGATTCCAGCAGGGCTTTTTCGGCGGCCTTGCGCGCCCGGACCCCTTGCTCCGTCGCCAACGCTCCCTGAATGGCCGGTGCAAGCCGCGCCAGCCGGTCCTTCAGCACATAATCCTTGGCCCCCGCCTTGATGAGTTCGACCGCCTCGATGTCGCTCAGCGCGCCCGTCACGATGATCACCGGGATCTCGGGATGAAGCTGCTGCGCCAGTTTCAGGGCAGCCATCCCCGTGAAACCGGGCAGCCTGTAATCCGACAGCACGATGTCGGGCCGGAACTCGTCGAGCGCCGCTGCAAACGTGTCCTGCCGCTCGACGCGCATCGCGGTGAACGCAATGCCCGCCTTCTTGAGGGCATGCTCGGCCAGCTCCGCGTCGGAAGCCGCGTCCTCTAGTATCAGGACGCGAATTTCTCCGCCCATACCATATTGTTCCATAGGTGTTTTCACCTTGAATTATGTCGACGTCACCGGCGGATGGTTCACAAGCAGCCAATAGAGCCCGGTTTCGGAAACGACCTTGTGGAAGGCGTCGAACTCCACGGGCTTGCTGATGTAGCTGTTGACCCCGTATTGGTAGCTATCGGCGATGTCGCGCTCTTCCTTGGAGGAGGTGAGCACGACAACGGGTATCATCTTGGTTCTGTCGTCCGCCTTGATGCGGCGCAAGACCTCCAGCCCGCTCACTTTTGGAAGCTGCAAATCCAAGAGGATGACCTTGGGCGGGTTCGTAATCTGGCGTCCGGCATAGGCGCCGGTGCAAAATATGAAATCGAGTGCTTCCGCGCCATCCTTCGCCCATACAAGCTTGTTGCTGCAATTATTTTTGCGGAGCGCCCGGATCGCCAGCTCGGCGTCGGTTGGGTTGTCCTCCACCAGAAGAATTTCCACTTCTTTGATCGGTTCAGGCATGCCCTTCGTCCTCTTTGCGTGCCGGCAAGGCAAAATAGAATGTGGCGCCTTCGTCAGGCTTGCCTTCCGCCCATACGCGGCCGCGGTGCCGGCTCACAATGCGCTTGATGATCGCGAGGCCGATGCCGGCTCCTTCAAATTCATCGGCTCCATGCAAGCGCTGAAAGACTCCAAACAACCTGTCCGAATATCGCATGTCGAAACCGGCACCGTTGTCCCTGATGCAATAGACATTCTCATTATCGCCCGTTCTTCCGCTTATATCGATAATGGCGCGGTCCTTATTCTTGGTAAATTTGACTGCATTTTCAATTAAATTTGTCAGCACTTGATGCAGCATCGAGGAGTCGCCCTGCGCGGGCGGCAGACCGCCAAGATCGACCCGCACATCGCGCGCGCCCATCAAGGGCTTAAGCTCCTCCAGCACGGCTGTCGCGAGGCTGTCCATGTCGACCGGCGCCATCGACAGGTCTCTGCGTCCCGCGCGCGAAAAAGCCAGGATGTCGTCGATCAGGTTGCCCATGCGCGAGACGTTCTCCCGCACGATCTTGAGCAGCCGCTTGCCTTCGTCATCGAGCTTGTCCGGGTACTCTTCCATCACGATGCGCGAGAAGCCCTCGATGGCGCGCAACGGAGTGCGAAGGTCGTGCGAGACCGAATAGGAAAAGGATTCGAGATCCGCCGTGCGCTCCGCCACACGCCTCTCAAGATCCTCGTTCAGCCGGCCGACCTCCTCCCTGCTTTCCTTGAGCCTGGCGGTGCGCTCCTTGACCTTCTCCTCAATCGCGGCATAGGCCTGCTCAAGCTCGCCTTGCGCCTTCGCGCACTCCTCGATGTTCCTTTGCAGGTCGGCATTGACCTTGGCCAGCTCGCGCGGTCCGACAAGTTCCAAAGCTTGCGGAACCAGTTTCACGGTCACAAAGAACGTAGCGATGGAAACGATGGCGGTGAGCGCCTTGACCACGCCCTCAAGAGCGTAATCTGGATTCCACAAGACCCAAACGCCAAGCAGGTGCGTTGCGCCGCACAGAAGGATGAAGGAACTAAAGAGAACAAGCAGCCATTTGAAAGGAAAGTCCTGTCTGCGCTCGACGAAATATATGAGGGCCAAAGGGATCGCGAAATACGCGAATGCTATGCCAAGGTCGGAAACGACGTGAAGCCACAGGATTCGCGGGTCCCACAGGAAGCAATGCCCATGCGGCATAAAACTCTCTGAAGCGAAGAATTCTAGCATTTCATCTTCCGCACTTTTCCTGACTTGCTGGCAAGCTGAAAAAGAACGCCGCCTCAGGCGGCGGATACCCGCGCTGGGCAGCCTTCCGGAAGGACGCGCACCTTCCGGGCCAAACCCGCAGGCTGTTTGACAGGATTGCATCGGTTGCAGGGAACGATGGCCGCATCCAGTTCCTTGCGCCGCGGAACCGGGGAAGCGATAGCGTTAACCGGCATGATCTGCCCTCGCGTTGCACCAGGATGCCATAGACCCGCAAAAGTAGAGCTGGATAGTTAAATTCCCAATAATTCACGTGCCGTTGCGATGCAACGCGCCGTTGAACCCGAGCCAGAGGCGGACCCGCTCCAGCAAGGGAAGCGAAGCCTTCAAGCGTTCCACCATCCGGGCATGGCCCAGGCGCGCGGCAACCATCAATGCCGTCTCGCCGTAGCTGTTCTTGGCGGTAACGCTGGCCTTCGCCGCAAGCAGGGCTTCCACCGCTTCCAGGCTGCCTTGCTGGACGGCGGCGATCAAGGCGGTATCGCCGTCGATCCGCGTGACGTTCACATTGGCCCTGGCAGCGAGCAAGGCCTGGACCACTTCGAGGTGCCCCTTGGACGACGCCTTGAGCAGCGCCGTCTCCCCGTGGCCCGCCCCCGCGTCGACATCCGCGCCCGCGGCAAGCAGCACCCGTACCATGTCCAGATCGCCTTTCGACGACGCCACGGCCAGCGCGGCGGCGCCATTCTGCTGCCCTGCTTCCACATCGGCGCCAGCGGCAAGCAGCTCCCGCACAAGCGTCTTATGGCCGTTCGCCACCGCCAGGACCAAAGCCGTTTCGCCTGTGTCCATCGTGGCATTCGCATGGGCGCCGGCATCGAGCAGTTCGCGCGCGATCTCCACAAAACCGCCGGATGCCGCACGGTGCAGCGCCGTGACGCCATCGTCATCCCTGGCGTTCGCATGGGCCTTCGCGGCGAGCAGCGCCCTGACGATCTCCAGCCAGCCGCGTCCCGACGCGACGATCAAGGCTGTTTCGCCATCCTGCCGCTTGGCATGCACGTCCGCGTCCGCGGCGAGCAAAGCCCGCACGATCTCAACATTGCCGTTATAGACCGCGACGAGCAGGGGCGTCTCGCCATCCTGCCGCTTGGCGTGCACGTCGGCGCCGGCGGCAAGCATGATCCGCACGATCTCATTAGCGTTGGCGGCGGACGCCATGAGCAGGGCAGTGCTGCCATCGTCGCGCCGGCAGTGCACGTCCGCGCCCGCGTCCAGCAGGATTTGAACCAGCTCCATCCGCCCGCTGGCCAGCGCCTCCAGCAAGGCGCTGTCGCCATCGGTCCGGCTGGCGTTGACATCGGCGCCGGCGGCGAGCAAGGCCCCCGCCACCTCGATGTAGCCATGGGAGCATGCCCTGAGTAATGCCGTGCCGCCGTTATTGAGCGCGGCGTTTGCATCGGCTCCGGCGGTAAGCAGGTCCCACACTAAGTCCAGATGGCCATTCGAAGCCGCCAGAAGCAGCGCCGTCGCGCCGTCGTCACGCCTGGCGTTCACATCGGCTTTTGCCGCGATCAGTTCCAACACGGTTTGCCGGTGGCCATTCGAGGCAGCCAGGAGCAATGCCGTCTCGCCATGCACCAGCTTGGCGTTTACATCGGCGCCGGCGGCAATCAATTCGCGCACCACCTCGGTATGGCCGTTCGCGGCCGCCTCCACCAAGGCTTGGCGGTTGTAGGGGCTGCTCCACAAATCGGCGCCCGCCGAGATCAGTATCCTGACGACCGGCAGATGCCCCTTGGCTGCCGCCGTGAGCAATGCCTCCTTGTTTTGGTACCAGGCGGTAACATCGGCACCCGCCGATACCAGCTCCATCACCATCTCTGTGTCGCCGTTCACAGCGGCCCAGAGTAGCGCCGTTTCACCGTCGCGTGTGCTGGCGTTGGGATTTGCCTTAGCGGCGATCAAGGCCCGCGCCATCTGCGGATTGTTATTGCGCAGCGCCCTGAGCAGCGGCGTCTCGCCATCGTGGCAGGTGGCGTTCACATCCGCGCCCGCCGCGATCAAATCCCGCACCATGTCCAGATTGCCGTTGGCGGCGGCCCTGAGCAGCGCCGTCTCGCCCTGGACGAGCCCGCTATTGACATCGGCCTTTGCCGCGATCAGAACCCGGACCACCTCCAGATAGTTGTTCGATGCCGCTTCCACGAGCGCACGGCGGCCATGGGAGGAACCGCCGATCTCGGCACCGGCCGCGATCAGATCCTGCACGAGCGCCGCGTTGCCATTCGATGCCGCCAAAAGCAGCGCGGTCTTACTCTGATGCCAGGCATTGACATCCGCGCCAGCGGCGATGAGTGCCCGCGCGACCTCCGTATGGCCGTTCGCCGCCGCCCGGAGCAGGGGTCCGTTGCCATTGCGCACCTCGGCATTGACGTTGGCCTTGGCCGCGATCAGCGCTTTCACCGCCTCCAGATGCCCATTTGCCGCCGCCTCGGCCAGCGGCTGAGGGTGGTGAGGAGGCCCCTTCAAACTGGCGCCAGCCGCTAGGAGATCCATTACGATCCGGGCATACCCGCTTGCCGCCGCCCGGAACAGGGGGGTCACGCCATTCGGCAGGCCTGCGTTCACATTGGCCTTTGCGCCGATGAGCGAACGCACGATCGCGGCATGGCCGTTGAGGCACGCCAGAAGCAGCGCCGTTTCACCGTCGAAGCGCGCGGCGTTGACGTCGGCCCTGGCCGCGATCAGGGTGCGCGTCATATCCATGTGGCCGGCGGCCGCCGCTATCAACAGTGGGGTGTTGCCATCGAAGCGCCGGACATGAACGTATGCACCGGCGGCAAGCAAGGCCTGCATGGTCTGCAAGGAACCGCTGGCCGCGGCGGCGAGCAAGGGCGTTTCGCCGTCGTCCGCCCTGGCGTTCGTGTCGGCGCCGGCGGCAAGCAGTGCCTGCACGGTCTTCAAATCGCCGTTGCGCGCGGCTTCCAGAAGCGCCGCGGCGTTCGCCGTTCCCCCATTCGCGTGGCGATCCCCGTCGGCCCTGCCGGCGGACCCCTTACGCGAGCCGCCCGCTGCGCCGGACACTTTCGCGGAATAGGGCAGCTGAACCCCAGCCGGTTCCTGAGCGGCTTGTTGCACTCCGGTATGCCCTGCAAACGGGTTGCCGATCAGTCCCACGCCAAACAATCCTACACAAGTCCACGCTAAGCCTAACTTCTCTTTCTACGAGCGCAGCGTGCATAAAGCATTAAGCCCGCCGCTATCTTGTAATAAGCGCCAGTATCCGATGTATGAATTCTCCGTGAAAGGTGCAGGGTGTCCGGACATGGTTAATTCCGGCTTGGTAAACAGCGAACGCTTATGTCTTCCGCACCCGCATTTTTGCAAGTTTTTCCGCGATTCTGGCCTGTTTTCGCGTTCCAGGAATCCACTTAAATATATTTCCAGATTTGAAATTAACCATAAAGCGGTGCATCCGGCGCGATCCGCCACGGTGGCACGGCAATAGTTTGTACCGCGATGCCAATGCCTTAGGTGGCGGTTAAGAATTCAGAAAGGCGTCATCGGTACAATTGCACCTTAAATGGTTCCAGAAACAATTCGCGGTTTTCGTCGAAAAAGCGGCGCAGTTATGGTTAGCGAATACCTATCGAATGCTTCGGTAAAGAGGGGCAAGCTCGCACCGTCATTCCCGCCGGCCGCGTTCCGCCTCGCCATGAGGTACGCGCTACCCCACAATCTTTGCTTAAGCGGCGATTGATTTTTCGCAACGAATGGATATCCCTGGAGGCCAAACCTTTGGGGAGACCGCCTATGACCGGACGCACACCAGGCTTCAACACGCTCGCGATCCATGCCGGCGCCCAGCCCGACCCCGCCACGGGCGCGCGCATCACGCCGATCTATCAGACCGCGTCTTATGTCTTCGACGATGCGGGGCACGCCGCCTCGCTGTTCGCCCTCGAAGCGTTCGGCAACATCTACACGCGCAT
>PMBZ01000128.1 GCA_003153975.1 Hyphomicrobiales bacterium | reverse complement strand
GTGCGATTCGGTCACGGACAACTTCCGCGTCATCTACCCAAAGGATTTTCGGGTGTTGGCGTGAACTGGGTATTTCAGAAATTATCTTTGGCCAATCCTGAACAGGAGGGCCATCGATCTCGACGTTCGGAGACGCAAGAATTCGCTTGTTTCGAGTGGTTGCATTTACAAGATCCAGCTGGAAAACTCTATCCGTTGTTAGCCAAATGAACAGTATGTGGTTCTCCCGGAGATCCCCTCTGTCTAAGAGAGCAAGGCTTTCCACGAATTCCTTGGGAATCCGGCTTTGCTGCGCAGCGACCTCCTCAAACTGGTCGATTACGCCAATCATCGGTGCTCCCGAAAAATCGATAACCTTTGTTCGTATTTCTTGCGTAAGGTGTTCACGACTCTCTATGGCGTCTCTTGTAAGCTTGAAAACCTTTACTTCAGGAAGGTGCGTACTCAGCTCGAAGGCGGCCGAAGTTTTCCCACTTCCGCTCCTACCGTATATCGGGAGGAATCTAATTCCACCGCTCATTCGCATCGACTGAAATGCTTGCTTCACCTGGTTTAATAAACCGGTATTCGGGCGGAGGTGCCCCCGAAAAGCTACGTCGAGGTCTTCATATCGAGAGGGTAGACGAATTGTCACGATGGCTCCATGCGGGTATTCATAAACTCTCGCGTATGGTGTCATACATGCGCCCGCAGTTGAACTAACGAAACGTCCGCTCAACAACTGTTTTCACCGATTTTTTCAATAGCGGGCAATCGGCCGCTTTCGGCCTACTCCGGCCGAAAATGAATCGGCTCAATCTCACCGACCATCCGCCGGTCAAGCAGCGAACACCTGCTCAGCCGTTCTGCACGCGCAGCCGGTAGCCCACGCCAGTCTCGGTGAGGATATGCGCGGGGCTTTCAGGCCCGGTCTCGATCTTCTGCCTGAGCTGGCGCACATAGATCCGCAAATATTGCACGTCGCAGGACGGCCCCCAGACCTCCTGCATGAGGAAGCGGTGGGTCAAAACCTTGCCGGCATTGAGCACCAAGAGCCGCAGGATGCCGTACTCCTTGGGCGAAAGCTTCACCTCCCCGCCCTTCACGGTCACGATGCGGCGGACGAGATCGACGCTCAGGTCGCCGCTCGTAAAAACGGGTTCGCTGCCCTGCACCTGGAAACTATGCCGGAGCGCGGTGCGGATGCGCGCGACCAGCTCCGCGATCCCGAACGGCTTGGTGACGTAGTCGTCAGCGCCAAGATCGAGCGCCTCCACCTTGCCGCGCTCGCCGGCCCGGCTCGACAGCACGATGATGGGCATCTTCGAGCCGCCGCCGCGAACCTCGCGGATGATGTCCAGGCCGTCGAGGTCGGGAAGCCCCAGATCCAGGATCGCAATATCGGGCTTGGCGCTGGCGATCAGGGCGAGCGCCTGCTCCGCGTTTTCGGCTTCGAGCACCTCGAAGCCTTCCGCGCCGAGGCTCGTGCGCAAAAGCCGCCGGATTGGCGGCTCGTCGTCGATCACCAGAACGCGCGTCTTATCGCTACTCGCACCCATGTGTTTCAAGCAGCCTCAGGCCGCCGCACCCTTCTCGGGATTGGGGAAGGTGATCGTGAAAATCGCGCCGGAACGGTCGGCCCGGTTCGCCGCGGCGATCTTGCCGCCCAGCGCATGGACAAAGCCCCGGCAGATCGCCAGCCCCAGCCCCGTGCCTGCCCGCTGCCGGTCCCCATGCTTCACCCGGTGGAACTTCTCGAATACGCGCTCAAGCCGGTCCTCGGGGATGCCCGGCCCCTCGTCCAGCACCTCGATGGCGATGGAGCCGAAGCTGCGCCTGGCCCTGACCGTTATCATCGAACCGGCGCTTGCGTATTTCGCCGCGTTATCGAGCAGATTCACCAGCACCTGCTCAAACAGCATCACATCCAGGTTGAGCATGGGCAGGTTTGCCTCAAGATCGGCCTCGACGTGATGATGCGCCACGATGGGGGCCACGCGCTGCAAGGCGGCGCCGACCACCTCGTCGATATCGACGGGCTGGCGGTCGAGTTCGATGGTGCCGGACTCGATCTTGGTCATGTCGAGCAGGTTGGCGACAAAGCGGGAAAGCCGCTCCGCCTCTTCCTGGATCGTCATCACCAGTTCGTCGCGCTGCGGCACCTTGAGAATATCGCGGTAACGCTGGAGCGAGGTCACGGCACCTAGGATCGAGGCAAGCGGTGTCTTGAGATCGTGCGACAGCGAGGTCAGGAGCGCCGCCCGCAAGCGCTCGGTCTCGGCCTGAAGCCGCGCCTCATTGATCTGCCCGGCCAGCCGCACGCGCTCGATGGCAACGGCGGACTGATCGACCAGCGCATCCAGGAGGCGCCGTTCGTCCGGCGTCAGCAGCATTTCGGGCCGCTGGCCGCGCGCCAGCCCGATCACCCCCACCGCGCCGGAGCCGGTGCGCAAGGGCAGGAACAGCCGCCTCGCTCCCGGCAGCGTGTCGGAGCCGCGCCCGGCCGGCCGGTTGTTCTCGAAGCACCATTTCGCAGCACCCAGCTCGGCCTGATCCAGGTCGTCCTCCGGCGGGAAGCCCGCCTTCACGCGCAAGCCCCCGTCCGGCTCGGGAAGTACGATAACCACATCGGTCTTGAGCGAGTGCGCGATCTGATAGGCGGCGGCCCAGAGCAGGTCGTCCAGCGAGACGATGCCGGCGAGCTTCTTCGAAAAGACGTAGAGCGCCTCGGTCGTGGCGGCGCGGGCCCGGGCGGTATGAGCCTGCGACCTGACCTTGGCGGTCAAATTGCTGACCACGAAGGCAGTGAAGAAGAAGAAGATGAGCGCGGAGAAGTTCTTGAAGTCGGAGAAGGCGAAAGCGCTGACCGTCTCCAGGAAGAAGAACTGGTAGGCGAGCATGCTCGTCACCGCCGCGAACATGGACGGCCACAGCCCATAGGCATAGGCGACGCCTATGACGGCGACGAGAAAGACAAGGTCGGCGCTCTCGATGCCGATGAAGGGCTTGAGCAGATAGGCAACCCCCAGCGCCAGGGCAACCGCGACAACCGTCGTGAGGTAGGGCAAGGGGTCGAAGCTGCCCTGATCGGCGGGCGCTTTCGTCTTGACCGACTTCTTGGGGACCGGCTCGGCTGTCAGGTGCTCGCCCGCGATCACATGCACGCTGATGTTGCCGGAGTGGCGCACGACATCGCGCACGACCGAACCGTTGACGAGTTCGAACCAGCGCGTGCGCTCGGACTTGCCCATCACGATCTGCGTGACGTTATTGGCACGCGAGTAGGACAGGATATCGTCGGCGACATTGCGGCCCGTGGGAATGGTGACGGCCTCGCCCTGAAGCTTTTCCGCAACGCGCAAGGTGTCCGCGATCCGGTCGCGCTCGACCTCGGTCAATTGCTGGGTGCGGCGGTTCTCGATATAGATCGCGGTCCAGGGCGCGTGCAGCCTGTCCGCCAGGCGCTTGGTGTAGCGCACAAGCCCCGCGGAGCGTGGGTCCTCGCTGACGCAGACGAGCAGGCGTTCGCCCGCGGGCCACGGCCCGGCGATGGCATGCGCGCGCATGTGGGTCAGGAGCTGCTCGTCCACGCGTTGCGCGGTACGGCGGAGCGCCAGCTCGCGCAGCGCCGTCAAATTGCCGGGCGAGAAGTAATGGTTGAGCGCCCGCTCGGCCTGCTTGGGAACGTAGACCTTGCCTTCCTTGAGGCGCTGGATCAGTTCCTCGGGCGACAGGTCGATGACCTCGATATCGTCGGCCTTGTTGAGCACCAGATCCGGCACCGTCTCGCGCACGCGGATGCGCGTGATTTGCGCCACCACATCGTTCAGGCTCTCGACGTGCTGGATGTTGAGCGTGGTGTAAACGTCGATGCCGGCAGCCAGCAGCTCTTCCACATCGAGATAGCGCTTGGGATGGCGGCTGCCCGGCGCGTTGGTATGCGCAAGCTCGTCCACGAGCGCGATCTGCGGATGGCGCCTCAACAGTTCGTCCAGGTCCATCTCATGCAGCACATGGCCGTGGTAGTCGATTTTCGCGCGGGGAATGAGTTCGAAGCCCTTGAGCAGCGACTCCGTTTCCGCCCGGCCGTGCGTTTCGACAACGCCGACGGCGACATCCGCCCCCTCGGCCAGCTTGGCCTTCGCGGACAGCAGCATCTCGTAGGTTTTGCCGACGCCCGGAGCAGCCCCCAGGAACACCTTCAGCTTGCCCCGCGTCTTGTCCTCGCGCTGGGCCTGAAGCAGCAGCGCATCGGGAGAAGGCCGTCTTATCGTTTCACTTTCCGGCATGCTCTCTAGCTTGCAAATTGACCTGACGCAGGACTGAACTTCCCGACAATATCATGAACGTTCCAGGGATTATCGGCATTCCGCAACGCCTGGGCCACCTTTTCGTCCCTGAGCATGCGCGAAAGGGCGGCGAGATAGGATAGCGCCTCGCCGCCGCCGCCCGCCTTGGGCGGGGTGACGATCGTGAAAATCAGGTCCACCGGCTTGCCATCGATGGCATCGAAACCGATCGGCTCCGCCAGCGTGCAGAACAGCGCGTAAGGCTGGTCCAGCCCGGGAAGGCAGACATGGGGCACCGCGATACCCCGGCCGATCCCGGTCGAGCCCAATGCCTCCCGCGCCGCAAGCGCCCCGTGGATGCACTCAAGGCTCAGGCCGCTGCGCGCGGCCAGCGCCCCGGCCGCAAATCTCAGCGCATGCGCCTTATCGTCAAGATGCACATGCACCGCGATGGCCGCCGGGGTGATCACATCGGTGAGACGCATTCACTTCACCTGCCAGACGAAGCTCCCGTGAGTGGGGTGCTTCAGAAATTCCGATGCCAGGGATAGCACCAATCCCCGGTCCTCCGCCAGCAAGGAAAGGCTCGCCTTACGGTTTCGGAGCCGCGCTTACGGGAACCTGCGCATCGAGAGCCAAATTCAGCTTGAGCACATTAACATGCGGTTCACCGAGGATGCCCCAGACGCGGCCTGTGGTGCTCTCATCGACAAGCTGCCGCAGCCGATCCTTGGACACCCGCCTCGCCTTCGCGATGCGCGGGATCTGAAACTGGGCCGCGGCAGGCGATATATCCGGGTCGAGCCCGCTAGCGGATGTGGTTACAAGATCGGCCGGGACAAGAACCGAGGGGTTCTCCGCCCTCATTTTTTTCGCATCCTCGGCAACACGGTCGATCAAGGCCTTGGAGGTTGGCCCGGCGTTGGAGCCCACCGAGTTGGCGGCATTGTAAGGAACCGGCACGGTCTTCGTGGAGTCGTTCGGATCGGTGTCCGTGGTGGCCGAGGGGCGGCCGTGGAAATAGCTCTCGCCGGCAAAGGTCTGTCCGATCAGCTCCGAGCCGATGACTTTGCCATCGCGCTCGATCAGGCTGCCATTGGCTTGGTGCGGAAACACCACTTGGGCGATGCCCGTCATGACCAGCGGATAGATCAGGCCGGTGACGAGCGTGAACGCGGCGATCATTACAAAGGCGGGGCGTATTTGCTTCAGCATGGCGGTTTCCTTAAGCGAGGCCGATGGCCGAGACAAAGAGGTCGATGAACTTGATCGCCACGAACGGCACGATGAGCCCGCCGGCGCCGTAGATCAGCAGGTTGCGCGTGAGCATTTTCGCGGCGCCCACGGGGCGGTACTCCACGCCGCGCAGCGCGAGCGGGATCAGCCCGACGATGATCAGCGCGTTGAAGATNNAAGATGACCGCCGACAGGATCGCGCTTTCCGGCGAGGCAAGGCCCATGATGTTGAGCGCGTCCAGGAGGCCCTTGCCATCGGGGCCCTTGTAGAACACCGCGAACATCGCGGGGATGATGGCGAAATACTTGGCCAC
>PMBZ01000142.1 GCA_003153975.1 Hyphomicrobiales bacterium | reverse complement strand
TAATCGTCGCGGTAGATGCGCTCGCGGCGCTCGTGGCGTTCCTGGGCTTCGAGGCTCAGCGTGGCAACGGGGCGGGCATCTAGGCGCTTCACCCCGATAGGCTCGCCGGTATCCTCGCAATAGCCGTAGGTGCCCTCCTCGATCCGGGCCAGGGCCGCGTCGATCTTCGCGATCAGCTTGCGCTGCCGGTCGCGCGCACGAAGCTCGATGCCGCGGTCGGATTCATAGGTTGCACGGTCGGTTATATCAGGATGCTGTTCCGATTCCTGCAAATTATCGAGAGTTTCCTTGCTCTCCCGCAGGATTTCATCACGCCACGCAAGAAGTTTTTTTCTAAAGTAAGCGCGCTGGCGCTCATTCATAAATGGTTCGTCTTCTGACGGCCTGTAATCTGGAGGCAGATCGCCACCGCCCATTTCGCCTCCTGCCCGCATAACACCCCAGCGATTGCAGTAAAACCGGGAAAGATGCGGAAAGTTCACACCCGCGATATTGGCATGCGTTATGACCTTCAACGCGCATTAAGTCAAGAAGTGAGAAGCTGCCTGTCCGGGGGGGCTGTCCAAGCCCAAGCTCCTGAAACAGCGTAATTCGTTTGACCTCGGGCGCTTACCTGCTTAAGCGGTAGCACCAATTTCAGAGCGTACCGCGTGCTTGCTTGAGCACCCGCAACGCCGCGCCCTGACCCAGAGCCAAGAAACACTTAAGAAGGGGACATCACCATGCGCGTGTATTACGACCGCGATGCCGACATCAATCTCATCAAGGGCAAGAAGGTCGCCATCGTCGGCTACGGCAGCCAAGGCCATGCACACACGTTGAATTTACGGGATTCCGGTGTCGCGGAAGTGGCCGTGGCGCTGCGCAAGGGCTCGGGCTCGGCCAAAAAGGCGGAGGCGCAGAACCTCAAAGTGATGGAGGTCGCGGAGGCTGCGAAATGGGCCGACGTGATAATGATGCTGACGCCGGACGAGTTGCAGGCCGATATCTATCGCGAGCATCTGCACGCCAACATGAAGGAAGGCGCGGCCCTGCTTTTCGCGCACGGGCTCAACGTTCACTTCAATTTGATCGAGCCGCGCGCCGATCTCGACGTCGGCATGGTCGCGCCGAAGGGGCCGGGGCATACGGTCCGGGCGGAATATCAGCGCGGGGCCGGCGTGCCCTGCCTGATCGCGGTGGCCAAGAACGCCAGCGGCAACGCGCATGAGTTGTGCCTCTCCTATGCGAGCGCCATCGGTGGCGGCCGCGCGGGGATCATCGAGACCAGCTTCCGCGAGGAATGCGAGACCGACCTGTTCGGNNGCGGCATCGCCAACATGAACTACTCGGTCTCGAACACGGCCGAATACGGCGAATATGTCAGCGGCCCCAGGGTCGTGGACGCGAGCGTCAAGGAGAAGATGAAGGCCGTGCTGGCGGACATTCAGGAGGGCCGGTTCACCCGCGACTGGATGCTTGAGAACCGCGTCAACCAGACGAGCTTCAAGGCCATGCGCGCCAAGTGCGATGCGCACCCCATCGAGGACACCGGCCGCAAGCTCCGCGCCATGATGCCCTGGATCGCCGAGCGCCGGATGGTCGACAAGTCGAAGAATTAGGCGGGATATACGCTGCACAAAGCGCATTTCCCCCCAGCCCTCTCAGCAAGCTCGCCTTGGCGAGCTTGCAACTCAAAATGTCCGCATTCGCAAGCGAATGCGGATGGGGAGAGGGGCACGGTGAGGGGGGGTGCCCTATATTCAGGCCACTCCCTCCAGCCTACGCCGCCGCCCGCTCCTGCAAATCCATCGCGGCGAGCATGAAGCCGCTGGAATCGTCGATGGCTTCCTGCCACAGCGAAATGTAGGTCGGCAGCGCCGGCAGCACGCGGCCCACCACCTCGCCGTGGTCGAACTCAAGCTCGGCATCGTACTTCTTGCAGATGCGCTGCATCTTGCGGTTCTCGGCCACGCAGTTCATGTAGAGCCGCGTGACGCCACGGTTCCGCGCCGCCCGGATGATGCGGCCCAGAAGCTCGGTGCCCAGCCCCTGGTTCTGGTGCGCGGGCTCGACCGAAAACGCGCCCTCGGCATCGGCGGGCATGCTATCGCCGATGAGGCGCATCTCGGCGGCCGCGTGCACTTCGCCATCGATGAAATAGCCGTAGACGAGGCCCTTCGTATCGTTCATGTGCGAGACGTAATCGCATAGAAAATCGTCGTTGACGGCCATGCCGAACCGCAGCCGGCGTGTGCCGGGATCGAGCCGAAGCAAGTGATCGCGGAACTTATCGTTCTCTGACAACCACAGTTTTCTGATTGTTCCTCCCCAGCGAGATTCGACCATCGGAACCCCCTTCTGGGATGTTGACTAGCTTGTCTGCGACTTTAGTAGTGCACCCGGCATACAAAGGAAATGTGACATGTTGTGCAGTGCACAAGATTAAGCGGTCCGCATGGCAGACATGACGATTGCTTATGCCGGCGTGTCTCAGCGCGTGCCAGTGGAACCGAAGCCGCCGGTGTTGCGCTCCGTAATGCTTAGGTTTTCCGCCAGCTCCAGGGTCACTGCCGCCACTGGCGCGATTACGAGCTGTGCAATCCGGTCACCCCTGGCAATGCTGAAAGTCTCCGTTCCGAGGTTTATGAGGATCACCTGGATCTCGCCACGATAGTCCGCGTCGATGGTGCCGGGCGTGTTCAGCACGGTGACGCCGTGGCGATACGCGAGGCCGGAGCGCGGGCGGACTTGCGCCTCGAACCCAGCGGGCAGCTCAAGCGCCAAGCCAGTTTGCACAAGCCCGCGCGCACCCGGCGCGAGGTGCACCGTCACGCCCTCCCCCATGGCCGCCGCGAGATCGAGCCCTGACGCTAGATTGCTGCGGTAGGACGGCACCGGCAGGCCCTCGCCATGCGGCAGCACCCGGAAACGGACAGTGGTCATGATTGCCAACCTCATACGTGTGTCTGACATAAGAGCCGGCAATTGTTAGGTTCCGGCAGAATCGAAGCGTTCAACCCCTCACCCTGTCCCTCTCCCTCTGGGAGAGGGGACGCCCCCTCAACGGCTGCGGCGGGACTCCCTCTCCCATGGGGAGAGGGTTGGGGTGAGGGGAGATTCCCTCCGCTCAAGGCACAATCCAGCATCGTGTCAGCGCCCATGCTGCCCACCCGCAGCCCCATTGAGCCAATCCGCCGCCGCCAGCACGAGGCGCCGCGCCACCTCTTCCTTGCTCATCTCGGGCCAGCTCTGCACGCCTGCGCCGCCGATCAAATGAACGGTGTTCCTGTCGCCGCCGAACACCCCGCCTTCTGGCGAAACGTCGTTGGCGACGATCCAGTCGCAGCCCTTGCCTTGCAATTTCTTCTGCGCTTCCGCAACGGCATTTCCGGTTTCGGCCGCGAAGCCGATCATAAGGGCCGGCCGGTTCCCGGTCCTGTGCGACACGGTCCTCAGGATATCCGGGTTCTCGACGAGTTCGATCCCGGGCGTAGCTGCCCCTTTCTTGATCTTGCCGGGCTGCACTGTGGCAGGCCGCCAATCGGCCACCGCCGCGCTGAATATGCCGATATCGGCAGGCAGCGCTGCCTCAACCGCGGCCAGCATCTCCCGCGCCGTCTCGACGTGAACCGCGAAAACCCCAGCGGGGACCGCCAGCGCGGCTGGCCCCGACACCAGCGTCACGCGCGCGCCGGCCCGCGCCGCCGCCGCCGCTATGGCGTAGCCCTGCTTGCCGCTGGAGCGGTTGCCGATGAAGCGCACGGGATCGATGGGCTCATAGGTCGGCCCCGCCGTAACCAGCACATGGCGGCCTTTGAGCGGCTTGCCGTTCCCGCCCGCGAGAACCCGCTCCGCCGCCGCCAGAATCTCGTCCACCTCGGCCATGCGGCCCACGCCATGCTCGTTGCAGGCCATGGCGCCTTCGTTCGGGCCAACGAACTGAACGCCGTCCGCCTTGAGTTGCGCGAGATTGCGCCGCGTGGCCGGGTTCTCCCACATGCGCCAGTTCATGGCGGGCGCGGCCAGCACCGGCTTGTCCGCCGCCAGCAGCACGGTGCTGGCGAGGTCGCCCGCGAGGCCCAGCGCCATCTTCGCGAGCAGGCCGGCGGTCGCGGGCGCGACGACGATCAAATCCGCCTCGCGGGAAAGCCGGATGTGGCCGATCTCCGTCTCGTTCTTGAGGTCGAACAACTCCGTGAAGGCGGGCTCTCCGGAAAGCACCGCGGCGGAAAGCGGGGTTACGAACTCCCGCGCGGCGGCGGTCAGGATGCAGCGAACCTTGGCGCCGCGCTCCTTCGCGCGCCGGATGAAATCCAGGCACTTGTAGGCCGCGATGCCGCCGCCGATAATAAGAAGGATCGACTTTCCCTGCATGGTAGCTCCGAGCTTGGCCCCCCCGCGATCATAGCGGGGCCGCCGCCTTGCGTCATCTTGCACTCTGCCCCGGCTTGGCCAAGCGATTTCCGGTAAGCACCTGTTAACCCATTTCGCGGGCGGATTCGCCGGTTCTGGAGGTGCCTTTCGATCTTGAACTAATTTAGCAGAGGCTCCTTGAAGAACGGTTAAGTGTAGCGGTTTTGCAATAACGCATTGATGCAACGGAGAAACCATTGGCGGGATCGTCGCGGCTGGCGGTAACTTACGGCGCCCGGCATGGTTAATGTGAAATCTTCGCCCATATTTAACGGATGTTTTGAATCGCGAAAATTCGCCAAAAACACGAAAAAATCCGTAAAAAGACTACAAAAAATCACATGACCGTCCGGTATTTACCATGACTAAATTAACTATGACGGACGCTTGCACCGGATAAGTGGTTTGTTAAAGCCTCGATCGGGCACCGGGCTGGGCCAGGAGCGTTTCTCAGGCCTGCTCCTCATGCCCGGCGCCGGCCTCCAGTTTTTTTCGCAAGCCCGCCACAATGCGGTGGGCTGTTTCCAAGTCCTCAACCGCGAGCCCGTCCGAGAGGCTGTTGGCCCAGGGGGCCTGCAAGCGCATGGCGGCGTCGAAGGTCTCCCGCCCCTTGGCCGTCAGAACGGCCAGTTGCGCCCGCCGGTGATGCGGGTTGGCCTCGAATGTAACGAGCCCTTCCTTTTCGAGATCGTTGACGATCCGCTGCACGTTTTGGCGATTGGCGCCGAGATCGCGCGCGAGCCATGCCACCGGCTGCGGCCGGCCGGCCTGGACGATGGCGCCAAGGATCTGCCAGCGGGCGCTCGTCAAGCCAAGGCCCGCGACCAGCCTGTCTCCGGCGGCGAGCATCCGGCTGCTTAGCCTGAACACATCGAGAATGAGATCGGTCAAGGCGGTTCCAGCCGGCGTTCTTTGTATCCCGTCCATATGTCACCATAAAGCATTATTGACATCATCATGCCAAAGCGGTATGTGTGTATAGTACCAGAGCGACATTACACAACCAATACCCGGGAGGAGCGTCAGGCTGCCGCGCCTGCGCCAGGACCAATCCAGCCAGTCTTAGGAGGCGCCCCATGGATCTCTATCTGCTGCTGCGGTTCCTGCACTTCACAGGCTTCATGCTGCTCGGCGGCGGCTTGGCGGCGGTCTTCGTTTCCGAATGGCGCGGCTACGGTGCCACCCGGCCCGTGGTGTTCGCCGAGGCGGCCTACTACACCGCGATCCTCTACGACTTCGTGGTCGTGCCAGGGGCGCTAACGATGGCGGTAACGGGACCGCTCTTAATCTGGAAGCTCGGCCTCGGCTATTTCGACACCCCTTGGCTGACCGGCATGTGGTGCCTGTTCGTGTTCGAATTCATCGAAGGCAATACGCTGACCCGCGTGCAATTCCGGCGGACGCTCAGGGTGTCGCGGTCCTGGCCCGAGGATCGGCCCCTGACGGAGGAAGTACGGCGCGAGGCCAGAACCTTCATCGGCAGGCTTGCTCATTTCCTCGATATTCCGATGGTCCTGGTCATCGTTTTTCTCGGTGTGGCGCGCCCCGGCAGCTGGCTTGCCGTGGGAAGCGCCATCGGTATCGCAATCGCCGTGGCACTGGTGCTCATGAACGTGGTGCCGCGTCTTGCCGAAGGCACCGCAGGCATCGCTGCATCCCCTCGCGCCGCGTAGCTTGGTTCATGCGGGCATGCAGGCTGAGCCTTTCGCAGCGCTTCTGCACAGCCGGGATTTATTTTATTGCTCTTTTTCACCGCCTGGATATGAACGGCGGTATAGATTGCGCACTCCGGCAACCCTACCAACGATTTCCAGCTCATGCGTCACTTAGTATTTCCTGGTAAAGCCCCGCGCGTCCAAGGCTTCTGGCTCCGCGCCGGACGGCCGCTTGCAACCGCGCTTCTTTCGCTGCTCGTCGCATCCAACGCTTTCGACACGGCGGCGGCCAGGCAGTACAGGCGCCATTATTACCGCGAGCAGGCGGAACGGCATAGCGAGCCCAAGACCGAATTCAAGAAGCCGGTTGGCCCGGTGTTCGCGGTGGTGTCGCTCGCGGACCAGCATGTGACCTTTTACGACGCCAACGGCCTTTATGCACGTGGCCTGGTATCGACGGGCGTGCCGGGGTTCGACACGCCGACGGGCATATTCACGATCCTCGAAAAGGACAGGTACCACCATTCGAACATCTATAGCGGCGCACCGATGCCGTGGATGCAGCGCCTGGCCTGGACGGGCATGGCGCTGCACGAAGGGGCGGTGCATCCGGGGCATACGGCCTCCCACGGCTGCATTCGCATGCAAGCCGCTTTCGCCAAGGAGCTTTTCGGCGTCACCAGCATAGGCCAGCGCGTGGTGATCGCGCCCACGGATCTGACGCCGGCTGATATCGTGCATGCGCATCTGCCCGTGCCGAAGCTGCAAATGCCGCCCGCCGAAGCGGGGCAGGAGAAGCCCTCCGCCGCCAAGGGCGGAAAGCTGGAGCCTGTCGCGCTGGAAACGAATTCCGCGGCGCAGTCCAAGCCCGTCAACCCGGCCGAGTTCGCCAAGGCCATGAAGGTTGCCGCCGCGGTGAAAGCTACCGCCGCGGCCGCCGGCAAGCAAGCCGCGCTGGCGCTGCTCGGCAGCAAGCCCATGGAGCTGCGGCTGGCGGCCAGGGAGGTGGACATCGCCGAGGACGCCTTGCGGCGGGCGCGCGCCGAGCTGGAGGATGCAACGCGCGGCGCCGGCAAGGCGGAGGGCGAGGAGGCCCAGAAGAAAGCGGCGGAGAGGAAATCGGCGGCTGAAGCCAGGGTCGCCGCGGCAGAGGCCAAGGCCCGCGAGGCCGGCGAGGCCAAGGCCGCCAAGGACCGGGAGCTTGCCGCCGCGCAGGCCGCCGTCCGGGATGCCGATGCCGCCGCCGCTCAAGCCGCCGCCGAAGCCAAGCAGGCGGTGCGGCGCATGGAGCCCGTCTCCATTTTGATCGCGCGCAAGACCGGCCGGCTCTATGTGCGCCAGGCAACCGAGCGTGTGTTCGACGTGCCCGTTACGATCCGCGATCCCGAAAAGCCGCTGGGCACCCATCTCTTCATCGCCACGCAAGCCACTGGCGATGGCGCCTCGCTGCGCTGGGTGAGCCTGACGCCACCCGCCGCCGCCGAGGTGCACTTGCGGCACCGCTCCAGCCGGCGCGGGCATCCGGTGCACGCGGAGGAGACCTCCGAGCCGGCGCCGTCCTTCCCGGAAACGGCCTCCGGCGCGCTCGACCGCGTCGAAATCCCGGCGGAAGCAGCACAGCGCCTGTCCGAGCTGGTATGGACCGGCGCCACGCTGATCGTTTCGGATGTGGCCATGACCGACGGGAAATTCCCCATGGATTTCCAGATCATGCAGCAGACCGTCATCCGCGAATGGGATTGACGCGAAGCGCGGATCATGTCGCGCCGGGGAAGCGAAGCGCCCGTTGGCCTGTAAGCCGGGCTTTGTGTTGGCGGGCGCGCCGCCGACAGCCATCCGTCAGTTTCGGATTACGCCGCGCCGATTTCTCTAATGCTGCCCCTAGCTTCAAGTATCCTGATCTTCTTTATCTTCCTGTCTGGCGTGTAAATGGCGGTATACTTCAGACTTACACGGGAACTTAGATCGTCGTTACCAAGCAGTCTCAGGTGCGCATAGCGACGCATACTCTCAGTAATACTATTAATGGTGGTAGCATCTGCCTCGTCATCCAGGATGAATGCAACCGTGTGTCGCGTTTCATAATCATAAGCGCCACCATTGCGGGTATTAGCATTGAATCTTGCTATACTAAAGTCTTTTACCTGCTTTTCGTCGTCATTGATGGATGTATTTATGTAATCTTTCGTTGTGGCGTTCAACTGTATAACGTTGTGGCTACCGTTAATTATGTATATATTGTGAGCGCCGCTGCCGATAGTTGTGTGTGCGTCACGCATCGCGGGCGTAACCGCATCAACAAGGGCGGCCATATCGCCAAAGTCTAGTTTGCCTTTGGATTCCAACTCTTCAATTTTTTCATCTGCGTTCTGGCCGATGCTTCTTCTTATAATACTATAAATAATATCTTTAACGAATTCTACAGCTAAGGCTGCCCCAAGCGGATCAAGCACAACCAGCATGGCAGGATTTACCAAATACTCGAAGACAGATTCAAAGCTTCCAGACCGCTGGCTCATTAAATTTAGTTGATAGGCGCGGGTGTTTCCAATATTTCTGTGGTGCACCTTCTTGTCTTCTAAGTATGCTGATGGAATCAGGATCGAGCGCGTCAGGCCCACCAAATATTTCGCTGCATTATACGCGGGAAGCTTGTGCGCGTCCGCTAGGCCACCTTCGAATTTAACAATAAGCTCATGCGACACGCCAATAGCTCCTCTCGTTCAATTTTTATAATATTTTATATATACCCTGACTCATTGAAAACCCGGCAGAAAGTGCTTGTAAACTTAGGCGAACGGGATCTCAATGCTCCCTATGATTCGCCGGGGATTTCTGAG
>PMBZ01000061.1:3607-3732 GCA_003153975.1 Hyphomicrobiales bacterium | reverse complement strand
AGGCGTCAGCCATCCTTCACTCCTCCGATTAAACCAGTTTGCAGCATCCTGCGCGGTATGCCTGCGGCCCCCGCAACGGCTGCGAGCGGGCTTCCTCTCCCCGAGGGGAGAGGGCTGGGGTGAGG
>PMBZ01000061.1:0-3594 GCA_003153975.1 Hyphomicrobiales bacterium | reverse complement strand
CCGCCGTAGATGCGCTGCACGCGCGCGTCGGCATAGGCGCGGGCGATGGGGTACTCCATCATGAAGCCGTAACCGCCATGCAATTGCAGGCAGACATCCATGACCTTGCCCTGCAGATCGGTGATCCAGTATTTCGCCATCGCGGCCGTGGTGGGATCAAGCTCGGATTCCATCATCTGCTGGAGGCAGCGATCCACGAACGTCCGGCCGATCTGGATCTCGGTCTTAAGCTCGGCGAGCTTGTGCTTGGTGGTCTGGAAATCGAAGACGGTGCGGCCGAAGGCCTTGCGCTCTTTCACATAATCGACGGTCCAGCGCACGGCGGCCTCTGAGGCGGCGATGCCCGAAATCGCGATTTGCAAACGCTCCCAGGCCAGTTCCCGCATCAAGAGCTTGAAGCCTTCTCCCTCGGCGCCCAGCCGCGCATCGCCTGGAAGCTCGACATCCTGGAAGAACAGCTCGGACGTGTCCTGCGCGTGCATGCCGAGCTTTTCGAGATTGCGGCCCTTGGCGAAGCCCGGAAGGCCGGCATCCACCAGAAACAGCGTGATGCCCTTGGCGCCGGCCGCCGGATCGGTCTTGGCGACGACGATGGTCACGTCGGCGTTCTGGCCGTTGGTGATGAACGTCTTCTGACCGTTGAGAACGTAGCCGTTGCCACGGGCCTGCGCCGTTGTCCGCACCCCTTGCAGGTCGGAGCCGGCGCCCGGCTCGGTCATGGCGATGGCGCCGACGATCTCGCCCTTGGCCATGCGCGGCAGATAGCGATGCTTTTGCTCCTCGGTGCCGTAGGCGAGGATGTAGGGCGCCACGATATCCGAATGGAGCGAGAAGCCCGGCCCGCTCGCGCCAGCCCGCGCCAACTCCTCCATCACGATGGCGGAATGAAGCTGGTCGCCACCGCAGCCGCCATACTCGTCCGGGATCGCCGGAAGAAGAAGTCCGGCCTCGCCGGCGGCCAGCCAGACGGACCTGGGCACAACGTGGTCCTTTTCCCATTGCGCATGATGCGGCGCGATCTCGCGCTCGACGAATTTGCGCACCTGGTCGCGATAAAGCTCGTGCTCCGGAGAAAACAGCGTCCGTGGCAACATGGGGCTCCTCGTTACATCGATTATTGGCGTGTTTTGTTTGAAGCGCCGCCCTTGGTGCCGGCGCCGGCTGTCCCATTTCCGTTCAAGTATTGCAGGCATTCCCCGCGAATAACCCTCAGCTCTCTGAGCGTCGCGGCGATGTTCGCCTGCTTTTCCTCAAGCTCCGCGATCAAGGCCCCGGAGCGCTCGGCCAGGAAGTCCGCCTGCAAAGGGCGGCCTTCGCCGCGATCCCCATAAAGATCGAGGTACTGCTTTATTTCGGCCAGCGAGAAACCGATCGACTTCGCGCGCAGGATCAGCTTGAGCCGCGCACGCTCGCGCCTGGTGTAGACGCGGCCGTTATTGACGCGGGGCGGAGCGAGCAGATCCTTGGCCTCGTAGAAACGGATTGCGCGCGTGCTGATCCCGAACTCCTCCGCGAGTTCGGCGATCCCATAAAGCCTTTCGGGGTCGAATTGGCTTAACGGGGCTGTTTTTGAAGCTGATTTCAAGGGCTTATCCTGGCCGGTGCCGTCATCGCGGTGCTGGGCGCCGGCTTGCGGCACCTCGCTTGAGACCCGATGACGGCCGCTTCGCATTCCTCGAAAACGGTTCTAGACGAGCTGGCCCAGCTTCATGGCGAGGCCCATGTCGCCCTCGACGCGCATCTTGCCCGTCATGAAGGCCATGGTGGGCTGAAGGCGGCCGTTGATCATGTCGTCGAAATCGCCGGCACTCATGGAGATGGTGCAGTTGGCGCCGTCGTTGTTGTTGTGGGTGACGGTATTTGCCGCGCCCGTACCGTCGATGAAAAGAGTGCCATCGCCGCCCAGATCGAACTTCACTGTCCCGCCGAGTGGCGCAGCCCCCGCAAACCGCCCCGTCATCGCGTCGGCCACCTTGGCTAAAGTCATTATGCGCTCCCTTGGTTCGTTTCCAACGGCGCGGTATGTAGCGCATCGCGTTAACTTTAACAAGATGAAGTTGACGTATACGTCAACCTTCGGCAACACGGGTTCGTGAGCTGGAGCGGACAGGTGATGGCACTGCCCCAATGCGGTATTAAAGCGCTGGAACCTGAACCGGGCCGGCTTGCTACCAAGCGGCGGCGTAACTGGGGCAAAGTCCGGGCAAGTTGTTGCCGGCGAGACGCGGCCTGCCGTCATACCCGCGAAAGCGGGTAACCGCCGGAGTTCCTTGCGCATGAGCCGGCCCTTCGAACGGCGGCGCTTGGCCGCCAGCACCTCGTGCAGCCGCGCGAAGCCCTCTTGCAGCAGGCCTTGGCGCCCTGATGCCCGCCCCCTATGCCCCCTGCGGTGCGGCGGCGCGCTGCACCGCCCACAGCGAGGCGGCAAGCACCAGCATCGCGTTGCCCTGATGGAGCAGCGCGTAGCCGAGCGGCACGCCGTAGACGATGGTTGCGACGCCCAGCGCGATCTGCACCAGCACGGCCACGCCAATCGCGATGGCCGGGGCGCGCAGCGCGGGCCGGCTCCAGACCGCCGCCGCGAACGCGAGCGCGTAGAGTGCGATAAGATACGCGATCATCCGGTGGACGAACTGCACCGTTATGTGATTTTCGAACAGGTTCATATACAGCGGCGAATGATCGGTCAGGCCGTAGGGGATGAAATGGCCGCCCATCAGCGGCCAGGTGTTGGAGGCGTGCCCGGCCCCGAGCCCAGCGACGAACGCGCCCGCGACGATCTGCAGATAGACGAGGGCGCTAAGCACGATGGCCGCCGCGCCTGCGGAAGAGCAGGCCGCTGGCGCCGCCTTCCGCTCCTGCCCGTCCTCGCGGATGGTCAGCGCGAGCCAGAAGGCATAGCCCGCGATTATGGTGGCAAGCGCCAGATGCGCGGCCAGCCTGTATTGGCTCACATAGATCCGGTCGCTGCCCATGAGGCCGCTTGCCACCATGAACCAGCCGAGCCCGCCCTGCGCGCCGCCAAGCACGAACAGCGCCGCCACCTTGGGGATGAAGGCCCTGGGGATCGCGCGGCGCAGCAGGAAATAGGCGAAGGGTAAGAGGAACACGAAGCCAATGGCGCGGCCCAGGAATCGGTGCCCCCATTCCCACCAGAAGATCGCCGTGAAGCCTTCGAGCGTCATGCCCTTGTTGACGGCCCGATATTGCGGGATCTGCTTGTATTTCTCGAAGGCGTCCTGCCAGGCGGCCTCGCTCATCGGCGGCAGCGCGCCCACGATGGGCTTCCATTCGGTGATCGACAGGCCAGAGCCCGTGAGCCGCGTGGCCCCGCCCACCACGACCATGGTGAGCACGAGGGCCGCGATGATGAGAAGCCAGAGGCGGACGGCGCGAAGCGGTGCGGCCGGGGTCCTGGGACGGCTGGCGCCTGTGGGGGCGGTATCGGCGAGTGAGGTCATCGTGCGGGGCGCCTTACATTACGCTGCTCTTGACATAACGCAAAGCGGAGCCAAACCGAAGCGCCATTTGCGGCGAGCGCCGCCGCTAGTACGCCCAGCAGGAAGTACTCACCCGCATGCTGCGCGCACCGAA
>PMBZ01000065.1 GCA_003153975.1 Hyphomicrobiales bacterium | reverse complement strand
AGCGCCTCGCAAACATAGATGTTGCCAAGCCCGGCGACGATGCGCTGGTCGAGAAGAAAGACCTTGAGCGGCTGCGCCTTGCCTTGGGCGCGCTGCGCCAGATAGCCGGCCGTAAGCTCGCCATCCAGCGGCTCGGCGCCGAGATTCCTGAAGTGCGGATGGGCATCCATCGCCGCGAGGTCGAACAGCGTCATATAGCCGAAGCGGCGCACATCGTTGTAGCGGATGACCGCGCCGCTGCTCGTGGCGAAGATCACATGGTCGTGGCGCGGATCGGCATCGCCGTTGTAATAGAACGCGCCCGGCGTTTCGCCGCCGCCCGCGCCACCGTGCAAGACCGTAAAGCGCCCCGTCATGCCGAGGTGCATGGCAAGGCCAAGCCCGCTCTCCGTTTCAACGACGATGTATTTGGCCCGGCGCGTCAGCCGCCGCACGCGCTGGCCCTTGAGCTTGCGCGCGAAGCCCGGCTCGAAAGGGAAGCGCAAATCCGCGCGGTTCAGTTTGACGCTCGCGAACGACGTGCCCTCCATGGCCGGGGCCAGGCCGCGCCGCACGATCTCGACTTCGGGAAGTTCAGGCATGGGCTTAAGGTTGCGCGGGCGCCGCGTTTTGGCAAGGGCGGAGTGCTGGGGCCGGTTGCGCAATAAACTGGGCGAATCTCCCCTCACCCTTATATGAGGGGTTGAACGCGAAGAAATAGCCCTGGCGGTTTCAGCGGGCGGAAGAGCCGCCGATATTGTCCAGCGTATCGCGCATGCGCTGCTCGAAGCTCTTGGGCTGGGTGGGCTCGGTCGCGCTCACGGAGGCGGGCTGCTCCTCCTTTTTGCGCTTCGGTTTCTTGGGAGCTGGGGCCGGCTGCTGCGATGCGGACCAGGTGACCGAAGCCTTGGCCGGCACGGCTGCCGCGGGTTTCGCCGGCGCAGGCCCTGCCGGCTTGCCGTTCATGCCCTCCAGGCGGGTGATGTCGCCTTCCATCTTGCGGATGAGAATGGCGCGGACGAAGTCCTCGGCGGCGGGTGTCCGGGGCCTGGCGCCAAGCTCGCGCAGCGGACCTGCCAGCGTGAGTTTCACCGGCGGTCCTTTCTGGCGGCGGTCGGAGCTGACGCCCATCTGCCAGGTGCTGTCCACGAGCGCCTTGTTGAGGTCGATAAAGCCCTCCATGCGCACGGTGGCCTCGCCATCACGGAAGGAGGCGCGGCGGATTTCCAGTATGCCGTCGGCAACTCTCACGGGGATCGCCAGCTTGTGGAACTTGAAGTCCTTCGACTGCGCGGCCTCGGCCACGGTCTTCGTCACCGCATCCTCGGTGAGCGGCAAGCTTTGCGCCAGGAGTTCGTCCGCGCGCGCCTGAACAGGGTAGGGTGTCAGCTTGGAAAGATGCCCGCCCGCGAGCCTGATCGCGCCGCGCCCGCGCAGCACGGAAATCAGCCCGCGCGGGCTCATGCCTTGCCCCGAGGCCTTGAGCGATATCGTGGCCTGCCCATTGACGAGCGGCGGGGTGCCGGGGGCGGCAAGTGCCGCGAGATCGGCGCCGGAGAGCGTGAGAGCGCCCTGCGCGGCGATGACGTTATCCCTGGCCGTAAGGCTCAGGGCCGCGTCGAGCGTGCCGCCCAGCGTCTTCCCGGTCAGGCTCTCGATGTCGAGCCGGTCCTTGCCAAGCGTGGCCCGCAGCGAGGCGCCGGAAACCGCGACGGTGTCGCCGAGCTTCATGGTCTTGGCGGCAAGCGTGATCGCGCCCCCGGTCTCCTTGAAGGTGGCGATGGCGAANNGCGAACGTATCGCCCGGCCCGGTGGACAGGAAATAGGAAAGCACCGATGGCAGCGCGATGCTGCCGGCCTTGAGGTCCGCGTCGATGCGCGTGACGGCGCCCATGCCGATGGCAAGGCGGCCGGTAACCGCGTTTCCTGGAGCCTCGGCGCTAAGGTCGCGGGCTTCGATGCGGGCGGAATCGGCGGTAACGTTCGCGCTGACGCGTAGAACCGCCCCGGGCTCGCCGCCCAGCAGCGCCAGCAAGGGGCTAGGCAGGAACTGCTCCGGCGCCGGGCTCAAAACGCTGGCCTTGCCCTGGAAGCTTAGCGGCTTCAGTGCGGTGCTGCCGTCAAGCTGGGCCTGCAATGCGCCCGCCGAAAGCGAGGCCTGGGTCTGTAATTGCCTTGGGTTGCCGTTGAGGCTGACCGAAAGGGCGCCAGGGGCGGAGGCCGCGCCGGCCGGTGCCACGGCTTTCGGGAAGAACAGCGCGGCGAGCTTGTTTCCATCCGGCTCGCTGAGTTTCAGTTGCGCCGAAAGCTCCGTTTTGCTCCAATCGGAGAGGGAGCCTCTGAACTCCGCGTGGCCCTCGACGCGCGCCTGGCCCAGATTGCCGTCGAGCCGGGCGGTGGCGGGGCCGGAGGCGTCCGCGGTATAGCTTACGGTAAGGGCGGCGGGCGCCAGATAGGCCGCGCGGCGCTCCGCCGCGGCGCTGTCGAACCCGGCCAGTACGGCGGCTTGAACGACAGCCTCCGGTGAGCGGGCCTCGATCCGGCCGCCGAAGCGTCCCTGCGATGCGCCGCCAAGCGGCACCGAGCCCTCCGCCTTCAAGGTGAGCCCGTTCATGGTCTCGGCACTGAGCTTCGACACCGTGATGAGGCCGGCGCCGTACTTCAGATGCAGGGCGACATTCTTGGCTTCGGAGCCGGCCACCTTGATGCCGCCCGCCGAAATGTCGATGTCGGCGGTGTCGAAGCCGTCTCCGTTGCCGAGTGCGGCGGTAAGGCGCGCGAGGCCCGCCTGCCATAGGTTTTTCAAGCCTTCCGCCGGCGGCATGGCCTCGCTGTCTCCGCCCTCGAAGCTCGTGAGGTCGAAATGATCGCCGGAAAGCGAGGCCTGCAAGCCCCTGGCCGGCGCCTTGCCGAGATGCAGCCCCGCCGTGAATGGCGTGCCGTCCAGCTTGCCGGTGATGCCCTCGAAGGCGGAGACTTCCGGCGACAGCGTGAGCGATCCCTTGATGCTATAGGCGCCCAAAGGCAGACGCCCGCCCGCGACGGCCGCGGGCATCAGCCAGCGCGCGAGCCTGCCCAGGCTCCTGCCCTCGACCGCGACGCTGGCGGTCAGCCGGGACTCCTGGCCCTGTTTCGCAAGCGTGCCCGCGACCTTCAGCGCGGATTCGCCAGGGAGCGTGGCCGCTACTTCGTCGAACAGCCAGCGGCCGGCGCTGCGTTTGCCATGCAGCTTGACGGCTTCGATCAGCTCGCCCCGAAGCTGGATTTGTCCCGCCTCAAGGCCAAGGTTCAGCACGTAGCCGGGATAAAGCCACATGAGCTTGTCCGCGGCGGCGGCAAGGCCGCTCCAATCTCCCGGTGCCGGGGCGGCGGCCGCCGCCCAGTTCGAGCCGGCAAGCATGGCATCGGCGTCGAGCGACAGGGCGTTGAGCGAGAGGGCAGCCGCGCCGGCATTGAAGGCGATGGTTGCCGCACCCGTGAGCACCTGCGTGCGGCCCTGGCTGTCGAGCGTCAGTTCAAGGCCGGTAAGCTTTGCATCCGAAAGCCCAATCCTCGCGGTTGATTTCGCCTGGAGGTCGAAGGGCAGCCGGTTCGCCTCGCCGGCGGCTTGCGGCATGTTCACGGCGAGCGTGCCTTCGAAAACCGGGGCCGGGCGCACGCTTAGGAAGCCGTCCGCATGTACCTGGGACTTGGAGGCGGGCTCGGTGGCGGTCCCCTCCAGCCTCACGCCGCGCTCCTGCTGCGAGACCTGGAACTTGACCTCGTAGGAACGCCCGTCCCTCAACATGCGTCCGCCGAAGCGCAGCGCGTTGCCGGAAGGGCTGGCCGACGCGGTGCCGTTCAAGCCGGTGAGCGCAACTGCCTCGCCACCTCCGCCGTGCCTCGAAAACACGGAGATGCGCCCGTCTTCGATCTCGACGCTCCCGACGCCGGCGCCGAGCGTGCGCGCGTCTCCCGCTTCGGCGAACGGCTTGGAGAAGTCGAGCATCAGAACGGGGTGCACGAGCTTGAGGTGGCTTGCATCGAGGCGGCCGCCGAGCAGCGCCTCCAGGGAAAGCGAGATGTCGGCGGCGCTCGCCGTCAATAGCACGGCGTCGGCCTTGCCGTTTCCAGCAGCGATATTGTTGGCGCGCAGGTGCGGCTCGGGCAGAAGCTCGATGCCGATGTTGCCCACGATGCTCACCTTGCGGCCAAGAACGCCGGAAGCCATCTCCTCGATGGTGGAACGGTAGGAGTTCCAATCCACGATCGCGGGCAAGGCGAACGCGGCGGCCAGCAGCAGGATCAGGATCGTGGCAAAAGTGGCGAGTATCCGGCCCACAAGGTTCCTCTTGGCGTTCGCACGGCTGCGGCGGCGCAACGGCAGCCCATACGGATCTCCGGCAAGCAAGACTAACAATTTGCCGGGATTAAGGATGCCGTACTGGCCAGCGCTGTTTTATCGCGCGCCGGCGTTCAATGCCAGCGCCTGCTTCAACCCTCCGCAAGTTTTGCTGCCCTGAGGCAGGCGGGATGCACGTTGCGGTATAATTGAAGCGTGCAACCCCTCACCCTGTCCCTCTCCCATCCATATCCGCTCGCGGATATGGACACTGTCGAGTGGCAAGCTCGCCAAGGCGAGCTTGCGTGGGAGAGGGACAGGGTGAGGGGAGATTCGCTTAGTTCAAGGCTCTGACGGCGATCACCGCATCATCTGCGAGTTGCTTTGTAACTCCGCCTCGGTTGGCTCGCGGTAGAGGAGGCGCTTGCCCGCGGGCGCGGTTACACGATAGCTGAACACGAGTTGCTTCTCCTCGTCCGGTGCTGCCTGCATCTGCCACATATGGGTGCCTCGCCGGCCGTTTACATCGTTCTCCGTGGGCTGCGGACCCTTGTCCACGGTGAAATCGACTTTGATGTCCCGCTGCGTGGCCACGGGCGCGCGGTCGATCACCTGAAGCTGTACGGGCCGCGTGTGCAAATTCTTGACCACGACGGCGTAGCGCCGCTCGTCGAGGAACGAGGTGGTGAAGGTGCCCGTCTCGCCGCTCTTCTGCTCAAGCACCACGCGCTTGACCTTCACGCGGTCGTCGGCGCCGAAGCCCAGCTCGTAGTCCTCGCCGGGCGAAAGCTGCGGGAACTTGCCGAGCCCGGCGAACACGCCGTCGCGGAACAGCGACACCTGCCCGGCCAGGATCGGCGTCGAGTCTTTGGGGACGATCAGCCGCGCATAGAGATAGGCGGTGCTGTCCGTCCGCGGAACGGTGCGCACCAGGAGCTGGGGCTCGACCGTATCGGCGGCGATATGCAGCCGCTTGGCCTCGTTGGTGGTCTTGATGGTGACGCGGCCGGGGATGTTGTAGACGGCCTGGAAGGCGGTGACGTTCGCCTGGGCGGACTTGTCCTTCACCTGCCATTGCATGCCCTTGTAATATTCGGGCGCTTCGGTGGAGGAGGCAGCCGCCGTTCTGCCGGCTGGCGCCTGCGCATTATCGTACTCCACGCTCAGCATGCGCAGCTCCGGCGCCGCTGTGTCGGCGCCGGGGCGCGTGGCGGAGAGCGACAGGTTTACGTCCTCCCAATCCTCGCCGGTCTTTTGCTGGATGCTGGCGCGGCGCGCGATGGCCAGCGTGGACGCGGCCCCTTTTTCGCCGGTGGTCAGGCGCGCATCGTAGAACGGCGCCCACGATGCGGTCCTTACCCCGTAGCGCAAGGCGAGCGAGGTTTCGAGCGGGGCGGCGGTGCTGACGAAGATGCGGATTTGGGTGCGCTTTTCACCGTTGTTCGCGGCGGCGTCCAGTTCCTTCCGCAAATCTTCGAGCGAGCGGTCGATGTCGCGCTGCTTGAGCCTCGCGTCCTGGATGGACTTCTGCGCTTCGGTCCGGCTCGTGCCTATGACGCCGAAAAGCTCGCGCCATTGAGCGGGCGGCACGGCGGTGCCGCCAGTGTTTTGCGTCTGGGGCAGCTTGGCGAGGTTGTCGAGAAAGGCTTCCTGGCCCTGGCCCGCCTTGATCGCGGCGTCCTGCACCTCGCGAGCGTCGCGCAAGCCCTGCATCTGTTCCTCGATGCGTTTGCGGGCGCTCTGCGCCACGGCCGGATCGGTGCTCGACAGGTTCACGTGGCGCGCGTCGACCGAGCCGATTTCAAGCTTCTCGCCGGCCGGAACCTCGATGCGGACGGAGGAGAGAATGGCTTCGCCGGCGATCCCGTCCACCAGAAGCGTGTGCTCGCCCGCGCCAAGCTTCACCTTCAGCGTGCGCGTTACCTCCGCGCCCGACGGAAACACGGTCACGGCTTCGATTTTCGATTGAGCCGGAATATCGGCCGCGAGCGCCGCGCCTCCGGCGGGCAGCGAAACCGCGAGCATCAATGCAAGCGTGCGCATGGCTTTCCCTTTCTCGACTGCGGCCACTCGAAGGAGGGCCTTGCAGCGAGAAGCTGCCGGAATAACGGCGGGTGTTTGTTGGCGGAGCGGCGGAAAGTGGACTGGCGCCCGGTGCCGCGAAGGCATGAGGGAGCGCATTGGGGCAACTCGATTACCCCTATGCTTCCGTTGCTACGAAACGTCGGATTAAAATTCGCCGCCGGTGCCGGCCCCGTGAAGGAGGGCAATGCAAGACACTGTTTCAGCGCCGGAAATAGCGTCTCGCTGGAGTTTATCCCCGCGGAGGCGGGGCCTGGAATGACGCTGCGGGGGCGGCGGGAGGCTGGCGATGCGGCCGCAACGGATTCGCAAAAATCGCCACCCGGCGCGAACTCATTATTCGCGTCTGACCAGTGGTCTAGTCGGGTCTCTCACGTCCGGGTAAAAAGAAAAAGATATATAGAGCGCACACCCTAAAACCAGCACCGCGATGGCGATCTCGCCGATCAGCTCTTTGGGACCTGCGAACAATGCATAGACGATGTAACCAGCGGATCCTATCGTGGCGATGAAAGGAAGCACAAGCAAAAAGAAATATGTTAAAGGGGCTAAAATTAAGCAATACGCGATCATGCTAATGCTGAAATGGTCGAAGTCCTTTGGATGTTCAATAATAAGACGAACAATAACGCCAATCCATGTTGTGATCGTGGCGAACAACATTATCCTATCGTTTCTCTCGGATCTTTTCTTCCACGCCTCGTATTCTTCCGGGAACCGTTCCCTGTTACGTGCAGTGACTTTCAACACCTCCTGAACGCTCGGTTCAAACAATTCGCCCTGCTTATCGTAAGTCTCGAATAGCAACTTGTCTTCTTCATCCATTTCGTCCCCTCCCAATCCAGTGCCCTGCCGGGATTGTCCCGATTAAAACAGACATTTTGTTGGCGGTCCGATATCGGTTGCTGGATTGAAACCGTTCTTATCGCGTTGGCTGTTGGCTGTTGGCTGTTGGCGTGGGCCGTCATTCCGCGCCCTCTCGCTCGTCATCCCGGAAGCTGCCTTGCGGCCATCCAGAGTCCTAAAGCGCGCCAGCGTTCGTAACGATCCCGAATAAATGGTGAAGCGATTTCCGTTATGACGGTGGCGCCAACATTTAACGCGGTAAGAGACGGTGCAGCCGGTAGCCCGCCGAGCCGGCTCTCGCGCCTGTGGTCCCCGCGAGTGGAGTCCCGGCCAAAAAGTTCGAAGCGGCATGGCCGCCATGGCAACGGCGCTGCGCAATCGCCTCCGGTCTGTGCGAACGGTTCCCTGCCATTGCTGCTTCATTCCTGCGTGGCGATGCACTATTCAAGGAAGCCCGGATCTGGCAGGATGGAACCATGACAACGGTCACAATCGAAAAAGCCCAACAGGATCTTCCTCACCTCGTTAAGCGCGTGCTTGCCGGGGAGGAAATCGTGATCGAGGTGGAGAATAAGCTCGTACGGCTGGCGCTTTGCCCGGCTGGACCGGACTTCGACGAGGCGGCGGCACGCCGCCGTGGCTACGGTTCAATGAAGGGCCAATTCGAGGTCACCGATGCCTTTTTCGAGCCGCTGCCCGAGGATGAGCTGAAAGCCTGGGAGGGGCGGGGGGACGAGTGAGAGTCCTACTCGACACACATGCGTTGCTTTGGTGGGTTCTGGGAAACCCAAGGCTATCGGCTGCGGCAACGGCGGTCCTCGGTGCCGCGGCCACGGTCATTGTCGTGAGCGCCGTTTCCGGCCACGAGATCGCCACCAAGCACCGTCTGGGCAAGCTTTCAGTTCCTGCCCGTCTCGCAGGGCATCTCGATCGGTTGGCTGCTGGAATGGCTGGCAACCGTTACCTCTGAGCATCGCCCATGCCCAACTCGCTGGGCGGTTGCCGGGTGCGCACAAGGACCCATTCGACCGGATGCTGGCAGCGCAGGCGTTGGTTGAAGATATACCGCTCGTGACCAACGATTCTGCGCTGGCTGCGTTTGGGGTGAGGGCGATCTGGTAGCCGGCTTGGGCGGCGGCAAGCTGAAGCATACACCAATTTTCTGAATAGGGGGGAGCGAAGCTCTGTAGGATCGGAGAGCCACGCGGTACGCCCGGTTAGACTCCAGCAAAAGAATTTTCGGCCAATAACCCGAAAGGTCCGGACGGGCTTGCGCGCCGAAGTTCGCTCGCGAGCGAGCGGCAAACGGGTGCGAGCTTCCGGCCGGCTGCACTAATCGTGCGGGAGTACCTTGAGGGGGCTCGAATAGGGCTCGACCCTGAGCGAGTCGTGCGCCAGAAGGCCGATGGGGTGAACCGGAGCAACCTGGAGGTCGCCGTTCTCGGCCTTGCGCACGGCATATTGCCATGTTGCCGCCTCTCTGGCCCGCTGGAAATGCAGGCCAGGAGGCCTCTGCAACGAGAAGCGGCTGGAATCGCGGCGGGCGTTTGTTGGCGAAGCGGCGAAAGCTTGGCTGAGAGGCTGCGCCGGAGCCCGCTTTCGTCGATGGTGGCGGAAGTTGGCGCGGAATTGCGATATCAGGCGAGCTTAGAATAGATGCGGTACTGTTTATCGTACTCGTCCCGGCAGATTCCCAGCGTATCGGATAGTATTGTTTTGGGTAAGGTGGCGGAAGAAGTCCAGATCCTAATCAGGGAGTAGACTGCGATCCCGCCATAGCCCATACTAATTAGTTCACTTTTCGTGATGGTATGCCAAGGTATCGGCGCGCGGCCTTTCAGCGCAATACCATCCCGGCTCATAGTAACTACGGGTATCGAGAGCTTCGACAGTTGACGGAGCGGACGATAGATGAACCACCATAGCGGGATCGCAAAAACCACCAGCCAAAACGCTATCTCCGTAGCCGGGATCCTCTCAAGGGGGGCTTCGCGCTTCCAATGCGACAGGCCTTCCCAGTATATAAACGCGAAGAAAGCGATAACAGCCAGTCCCTTCAATGCGGCAAGATAGATCTTGCGCTTGGTGTAATAGAAATGAAACCGATCGGGGATCGGAGAATTATTGGATCTTTCCATTTTTTCCTCCTTACGGGACGGCAAAGGGTAGCCCGCCGGCTTGCCGCCACGGGATGCTTGCTGCTTTGCCGATTTGGGTTAAACAGGTATGGGGCCACGAAAGTCCGGTCAGTCGTGCGGAAGGACCGTAAGCTTGCTTGGATAAGGTTCGACCCGAAGCGAGTCGTGCGCCAGCAAGCCAATTGGGTGCACGGGGGCCACCTGGAGGTCGCCGTTGTCAGCCTTGCGCACGGCATATTGCCATACGGTCAGCTCTTTCTTGCTGGCAAGCGCGCTGGCGATGGCCCCGGCCGCGGGCTTCTCCGCGCCGCCGAGCGCTTTGATTTCGCGCGCGTTGAGCCCGATGATGACCTCGTCCTTTGCCGTGACGACCTTGAACAGCGAAACGGACATTTGCGTTTCTCCAAAAGCCGCCAGAGGTGCCGCGCCCATGCCGAGCGCCATCGCTCCGGTTAGAAGTGCCGCGCGAATGGCCGTATTCATGATGCTGCTCCCCCTCTGGCTGCATTATTCTGCATATACGCCCTAACCGCGGGCGCGGATAGGGTCCAGCGTTAGCCGTTCGGGGAGCGGAAAAGGTTCAGGGGAGGCGCCCTGAAGCGCCTCCCGGCATGAAAATTCATTCGCGGCCGTCATTCCGGAAAAGCCGGCAGGCTTTATCCGGGACCGCTGCGAATGCCGGCGCCGGTTGCGATCCCGGATGCGGCGCTTCGCACCGTTCCGGGAAGACGGGCCGGGAACTGCTCAGCCGGCTTCCGCGTTAGCCGCGGTTCTGGGGCGCGGCTTGGATGCTCAGCGCCGCCTTCTGCTCGTCGGTGAGCGAGGCATAGAAGTCGCGCACGGCGGGCCTTACCGTGCCGACCGCGCCGATCAGGGCTGCGAGGCGCTGCTGGGCGCTGTCGAGACGGCCGTCGAGCGTATCGGCCATTGAAGATGGGCACGAGTTCTTCAGCTCCTCCGATGCCCTGGCCGAAGCGGTCTTGAGCTTCTCAAGCTGCTGCTGCTGCTCCTCCGTGAGGGTCAGCGTGGCTGCGATTTGCCCGGCGGGCACGGCCGTGAAGCCCGCCTGGCTCGTGCAAAGCTCCGTCACGTCCATTTTCTTGGGGCGCGCGGGCTGCTGCGTCTGCTGGGTAGGCTTGGAGACTGCTTCGAGGCGCCGCTTCTGCGCGCCGGTAAGCAGGTCGTAAAGGTGCACGAAGGGGCCCTTGACCACGACATTGGCCTGCTCCATCGCCTGAAGTCTTTGCTCCATGGCATCGAGGCGCGATACCGGCGTTAGCGCCGGATCGGTGGGGCAGGCCTTTTTCAAGATTTCGGAGGCCTGGACGACGGCGCCCTTGAGATCGTCGAAGGCGGCGCGCTGCTCGCCTGTGGCGTCGACGATGCCTTCGAGTTTCTGAATGGGCAGCTCGCTCATGCCCGGCGCGAAGCCGGCACAGGTATCGGCGGGGGCGGCGGCGGCCGCTTCGGGCTGCTTCTTCGACTTGGGCTTAGCGGGTTCGCCGTAGCCCCAGACGCCGTTGCCGGAGCTGGAGCCGGCGTGCTCGTCGGTGGCGGGTTCGTTGTAATAATATTCGCCGTAGGGCCAGAACGCGCCCCAAACGATCACGTCCGGGCCGTAGCCCCAATAGACGTCCGCGCAGTCGCCCGGCCAGAAGCCGTAGCAGAAATAGTCGCCCATGAAGTAGGGCCAGAACACGGGGCCGTACCAGCGGACCCAGTGATGGTGGTGGTCCCCGCCATGGCCGCCCCACTGCTTATGGGACCAGACGTTCGGCTTGCTGAAGCTGGCCTTCTTGAACTGCGGCTGCGTGCTGAGCTTTTTGAAGTTCTGGAGTTTTGCCTGTTTGGCGATAAGGCCTTGCTTCTGCAGCCCCAGGGCCTTCAACTGGCCGCTTTTTGGCGTGGCCGAACCGGGCTTGACGGCCTTGAGGGATTTGACGTGGCTGCTGGGCAGCTTATAGCGGGTAATATTGTTGCTGCGGCCCATCTGAAAGTTTTTTCCGCCGATCATGGGCCTGGCTCCCATGCCGCGCATGCCGCCACCGCCGCGAAAGCCGCCGCCACCGCTGCGGAAGCCTCCGCCGCCGCTGAAGCCGCCGTGGCTGCCGCCCCAGGCTTCCGGGATGTCGAAGGAAAGGCCCGCGCCGGCCATCAATACGGCCGCGGCGAGGACCATCGTGACTCTCAACTTCATACTACTACCCCCCATGGATCGGGACCCCCAATAGCCTGGCCGGCGCGGTGTCCGGCCCCTGCCCAAGCCCGCCAGGCCATCTAAGCACATCCGTGCTCAAGTCTGAAAATATGTTGCCCAGCTATCGATGAAAGTTGAGACAAAAGTTTGTCTGCCGCAGACGAGGCAAAGCAGAGGGGGCTTTTGCGCGGCGGCATTGGGGCGCTGGCCGTCGCTATCCATGACTTGTTGACGCAGGTGTCTTGCGGCATTGGCAAAAATAGACAACTCTGGCGCGAACGTCTGCCAGCGTTTCAAGTTTGAGGGCAGTTCCGCATGAGCGTTTCAATTCACTTCTGGGCGGTTCCGCCCGCCAGCCCGCTGTTCCAGCGCCTTGAGCGCGACAAGGCGTTCGCTTCCCTCATGGCGGCCTTGTTCCCTTACGGGCGCGGCGTCTACTCGTTCTTCGGCGAAATGGAGGCGGCCGAGGGTGCGAAAATCCTGAGGTGCGCGATGCAGGAGCGCCAGAGCAGGCTCGGCCCGGTGCCCGAGGCAAGACGCGCGATCGAGGAGTTCCGCCAGGAACTGGAACGGACGCGGGCGGCCAATCCCGGCATCGAACACCGGCGCTGCATCCTCGAATATACGTCCTTCATCATCGAAAAGCAGCTTGCGGAGGCGCTGAAGCCCGTGCGGGCCGGCGCGGCGCGGTTCGTGCGCGGCCTCCTCTACGGCGACCGCGTGCTTGGCAAGAGCGGGGCAACCGGCATCGAGTCCATCATGGAGGACCAGAAGAACACGGTGGGCGCCGTTTCGCCAGCCCTGGTGCTGGAGGCGGCGGAGATCTTCCACGCGCCGGACGCCGGGGCGATGTTCGCCAGCCTGTGGCAGGTCGAGAACTTCCAGGACTGGCGCCGGCTCTACGGGGACGCCGCTGCGCACGGCGAGGCGCTGCTGGTTGGCACCTGCTGAGGCACGAGGCTCCCCCCTCACCCGGCCGCTTTGCGGCCACCTCTCCCGCGAGGGGAGAGGTGTGTACCCGTTGCGAGGGCGTTCCTCTCTCCCCATCCGCATCCGCTCGCGGATG
>PMBZ01000141.1 GCA_003153975.1 Hyphomicrobiales bacterium | reverse complement strand
TACATCCACGCGCTCGTCCGCGACGAGAAGGGCGCCAAGATGTCGAAGTCGAAGGGCAACGTGGTCGACCCGCTGTCGGTCATGGACGAGTACGGAGCCGACGCGTTGCGCTTTACCATGGCCGCGATGGCGGCGCAGGGGCGCGACATCAAGCTNNGCGCGCTTCTGCGAGATGAACGGCTGCGTGCGCCAGGAGGGCTTCGACCCGTCGAAGGCGAAGACCACGCTCAACAAATGGCTCTACGCCGAGACCGGCGCGGCCGTGGCCGGGGTGACGGAGGCGCTCGAAGCCTACCACTTCAACGACGCGGCGGCCGTTGTCTACCGCTTCGTCTGGAACCGCTTCTGCGACTGGTATGTGGAATTCGCCAAGCCTATTTTCATGGGCTCGGACGAAGCCGCGAAAGCCGAAACGCAGGCGATGGCGGCCTGGGTGCTCGACGAGATCCTGAAACTCCTGCATCCGTTCATGCCCTTCATCACCGAGGAGCTTTGGGCGGTGCTGGGCGAGGACGGCCCAAAGCGCGAGACGCTGCTTTGCCTCGCGGAATGGCCCAAGACCCCGAAAAAGGCGGACCGCAAGGCGGTTGACGAGATCGACTGGGTCATCGACCTGATCAGCGAAATCCGTTCGCTCCGCTCCGAGATGAACGTTCCGCCGGCTTCGACGCTGCCCCTCACGATCATGGGCGCGGACAAGGATACCAAGGCGCGCGCCAAGCGCTACGAGAGCTTCCTGAAGCGCATGGCTCGGCTCGGCTCCATCGCGACGGCCGATGCGCCGCCGCATGGCTCGGCGCAATTCGTGCTGAGAGAGGCGACGATGGCGCTGGCGCTCGCCAACGTGATCGACCTTACCGCCGAGCGCGAGCGCCTCACGAAGGAGATCGGCAAGCTGGAGCAGGAGATCCAGAAGATCGATGCGCGCTTTGCCAATGAGCAATTCATGGCGAAGGCCCCGGAAGAGGTGGTCGAGGAGAATCGCGAGCGCCGCGCCGAGGCGGAAGCTGCGGCGGACAAGCTGAAGGCGGCGCTCAAGCGGCTGGCCGCCGTCGCGGCTTGATGGCGCTGGAGTTTCACCGCGGCGTCAGATGGCAAGCACAGGGCGCCGGAGGTTTTGACCCGCATGTGTATTTCACGCCGTCATTGCGAGCGGGAGCAAAGCAATCCAGAGACAATAGCCCGCGCGCTTTTCGCCTGGATCGCCAGGGCCGCCAAGGCGGCCTCGCGATGACGGCGATGTGCGTCAGGACTTCCCGCGCCCTGTACTAATCTTACGGCGTCACAAATATGGGGCTCCCGCTACAAGGCTCCTGTTGGGAGCCGCACGACACGGGCAGCGTGGTAGCTGTCTCGCAAGCACCACGGCGATCCGCCTATGCAGGCTGGCAATGGAGTTCGCTACATGGCGTTCGGGCCGGATTGGCGGCACCTCGTGGTCTGTAACCTTTGGAAACGGCAAGTTTTTTGAGCTGCGCGGCGGCGGCAGGTCCCGAGGGGGGAATCGTCTCCCTCTCGGAGATCGGGAATCCATAAGCAGCGATGCACAGGGTGGCATGGTGGTTGGCAATTCTGGCAGTTGTCCTGCTTGCCAAGCTGGCCGCAATACGGACGCGCCACACCCACGGAATGCTTGCCCTTCTTGGGCAACCCTGTGTCATCGACGATCCAGGCTTCGATGGGGCCGCGCTTCTTGCAAGACGTGCCACTTCTACGTCATCGGCGCCGCCACACCGCCGCCTGCCGCCTTGGCGATCGCGAGCAGTCGCGGCACCTGCCCGCGAATCTCCGAAACCGCCGTGCGGTCGAGCTTCGCAAGCCAGTGCGCTGGGATCGCGGCCAGCCCATAGGTGGCGCCGGCCAGCATGCCCGCCAGCGCGCCCGTGGTATCGGCATCCCCGCCTTGGTTGACGGTCTGGACAAGGCAATCGGCGAAGGATTCCGCCGTGAAGTAGAAATGCAGCACGGTCTGAAGCGTATCCACGACATAGGCCGAGGAGCGGCCGGGATAGGGATCGAAGCGGAAGCCCTTATGCTGTTCCACCAGGGCATCCGCGATCTTGCGGGTCTCCGCCCTGCCCTGCCCGCCAAGCAGGACGTGCACCATCTGGACGAGTGCCAGGCAGGCGCTGTCCGAAAGCGGGTGATGATGCGTCGTGCGCCCATGTGCGAGCGCCCATGCCTCGACCGTCTCAGGCTTGCCGAAGCACGCCAGCGCCAGAGGCAAAACCCGCATGGCGGCGCCGTTGCCCGCGTCGCCCGGCGCAAACGTGCCCTCGGCCGTGCCATGCACGATATAGCGGCGGATGCCGCGCCGGCAGGTGTTGCCAACGTCGATGGGGCCGCTCTTGAGCCAGGCCGCGAATTCCTCGCAAACATCGCGCGGATCGAGCCCGCCGCGGCGTATGAGCGAGCGGCCGAGCGCCAGCGACATCTGCGTGTCGTCCGTCACCTGCCCCGGCTTGAGCTTGAGCCAGCCGCCGCCGGTGATCTCGCGATGGACGCCATATTCGGCGGCGATCTCGCGCCTGGTCATGAATTCGACCGTGGCACCCAGCGCGTCGCCGATGGCGAAGCCCAGATAGGCGGCCAGCGCCCGGTTTTCCACGCTCAAGGAGGTCATGCGCTAGTGTCCCGTCAGTAATACTCGGCCGCAACCCGGTACTCGCCGCCGATGGCCAGATACTCGCCTTCGCCCTTGAGCGGATGCGTGGACATGAGGCCGTTGAAGAACAGGATCTTGCAGAGCGGAACCCGCGCCGTGAGGATCGTATCCCCAAAGCAGGTGGCGACGTTGCGATCCGATGTGAAGGAGGTCAGATTGTTGAGCCGGATCACGACATTGCGCTTGCCCGTGCGTTCCACGATCCGGTGCTCGTCGAAGGCGTTGATACCCCGGTACAGCGTCACATGCCGCTGCCCTGGAAAGACGAAGCGCTCAATCGCCCATTGGCAGAACTCGAATAGCAGGTCGAGCTGCACCCAGATCGCGTTGTTGTGGAAGCGGCTCGACATCTTCTCCTCGATGTACGCGGTCCAGGCAGGGGTGGACATGCCGTCGATGATCTCTTTGTGGTAGGACGGGCAGATGCCGAAGCGGCTCTCGACCCAACCCTTGAGCACGGCCCCCTCGGGGCTGTTGCTGTCGTAGCCCCAGCCCTTGATCAGCCGCAGGAAGGACGAGCGGAAGCGCCGCTGTCCGGCCCCCTTGCCCCGCTTTTCCTGCTGTTCGGGATCGATGCCGAACATCGCCATCATGTAGCAGGAGAAAGCCTCGCCCGCGTCCTGCAAATCGCCGGCCTTGGCCAGCATGTCGAACAGGCTGCGGTTCATCTCGCGCACGCCCCAGATGTGAAGCGGCGCCGGTTCCTCGTTGAAATCGCAAGCGGCGAGGAGATCCGTCGGCCTCCCCACGAGATTGGTCGAATGACCTATGCCATGCCGCCCTTGCATTCCCATGGTTTCAATGAACCAGAATGGCAGGCGCTCTTCAATGGCATTCGAGCCGGCGCGGCCCCGCTGCGGCACCTGGTCATACCATTCTTCCGGCCGATGGCCTCCGTGCCTCGGCATGGCATGCAGGGTGATTCAAAGAACCGCACC
>PMBZ01000244.1:10576-10707 GCA_003153975.1 Hyphomicrobiales bacterium | reverse complement strand
TTCACCATGGCGAAGGTGATCGAGGAAACGCAGCGGCCGGCGCTGATTCTGGCGCCCAACAAGACGCTGGCGGCGCAGCTCTACGGCGAGTTCAAATCGTTCTTCCCGGACAACGCGGTCGAGTATTTCGT
>PMBZ01000244.1:0-10489 GCA_003153975.1 Hyphomicrobiales bacterium | reverse complement strand
ATCTACGGTATCGGCTCGGTCGAGACATACTCGGCGATGACCTTCTCGATCCAGGTTGGCGACCGCGTTTCGCAGCGGCAGTTGCTCGCGGATCTGGTGGCCCTGCAATACCGCCGCAACAATATCGCGTTCGCGCGCGGCGATTTCCGCGTGCGCGGCGACACCATCGAGCTGTTCCCGGCTCACCAGGAGGACCGCGCCTGGCGCATCTCGATGTTCGGCGACGAGGTGGAGAGCATCGCCGAGTTCGATCCGCTCACCGGCGAGAAGACGCAGGACCTCGCGCTGGTGAAGATCTACGCGAATTCGCACTATGTGACGCCGAAGCCGACGTTGAACCAGGCGATCATGGGTATCCAGCAGGAGTTGCAGGAGCAGCTTCAGCGCTTCAACGCCACCGGCCGGCTGCTGGAGGCGCAGCGGCTGGAGCAGCGCACGCAGTTCGACCTGGAGATGATCGAGGCGACCGGCTCCTGCCACGGCATCGAGAACTATTCGCGCTGGCTGACGGGCCGCGCGCCCGGCGANNTTCGAATATCTGCCCGACAACGCGCTCGTGTTCGTGGACGAAAGCCACGTCACCGTGCCGCAAATCGGCGGCATGTTCTGGGGCGACTTCCGGCGCAAATCGACGCTGGCCGAGTTCGGCTTCCGGCTGCCGTCCTGCCTCGACAACCGGCCCTTGCGCTTCGAGGAATGGGACGCGATGCGGCCGCAAAGCGTCTATGTTTCGGCGACGCCCGGCAATTGGGAGATTGCGCAGACCGGCGGCGTGTTCGTGGAGCAGGTCATCCGGCCGACGGGTTTGATCGATCCGCCGGTGGAAATCCGGCCCGTGAAGACGCAGGTGGACGACCTCATCGACGAATGCCGCAAGGTCATCCGCCAAGGCTACCGCGTGCTGGTCACGACGCTGACCAAGCGCATGTCCGAAGACCTCACCGAATATGCGCACGAGCAGGGCCTCAAGGTGCGCTACATGCACTCCGACGTGGACACGCTGGAACGCATCGAGATCATNNCAGACCATCGGGCGCGCCGCGCGCAATGTCGACGGCCGCGTGATCCTCTACGCCGATGGCATCACCGGCTCGATGGAGCGCGCCATCGCCGAGACCGACCGCCGCCGCGAGAAGCAGAAGGCGTTCAACGAGGCCAACGGCATCACGCCGCAGTCGATCAAGAAGAACATCGGCGACATTCTCGCCAGCGTCTACGAGCGCGATCATGTGATCGTCGATGCAGGCTTCGCGGAGGGCGGGCAGACGCCGCTGGTGGGGCACAATTTGCAGGCCGTGATCGGCGACCTGGAGAAGCGCATGCGCGAAGCGGCGTCGAACCTCGAATTCGAGGAGGCGGCGCGGCTGCGCGACGAGGTGAAACGCCTGCGCGAGGTCGAGATGACCGTCATGGACGATCCGCTGGCGCGGCAGTCGGCGGTGGAGGATCGCGCCGGGCGGTATGAGGGCGGCAACCGCACGTCCTATGTGCCGCAGCTTGGCCTGGATACCGCCGGGACGAGCGGCGGCGGAACGGGCGCGAAGCGGCGCAAGACCGATCCGCGCGATAAGGACCGCGCGCGGAATGCGCCGGGTAAAGGTTCGCTGCTGGGCACGGGCGAAGCTTGGGATGAACCGGAAGAATGGGAGATCGCGGCGAAGAATAAAGCGGACAATTTTGACACCTCACAGAAACGCATTAACGAACCGGAACAGGATAAGAACCAAAGCTTGTCCGGAGCTGACGCTGCTGGTTCGCGCATCGCGGCGCGCCCCCCCGAGACCACCCTGGAGCGCAAGATCGGCGAATTCGCCGTGAGCGCGAAAGCGGCGGCGGGCGGCGCGGCCCTCGCGCGGCCGCACAAGCCCACGCTCGACGAGATGGGACCGCATGCCGAGCGGCCGTTGCCCGGCGGCAAGCCGAAGCCGTCGCGCCCCGCGCCCGATCTGCGGACGCTCAAACCCGGCAAGACCATCGAGGTGGGGGAGGATGGGGAAACGGAGCGCCGAGGAAAACGGCGGCGGCCTGTCAAAACCGGCCGCCCTGGTACTTAGCCCGAGCAATGTGCGTTTTAACCTCGCTATCGATTAACTTGTTGCTCTATCGGCTATAGTGTTTTAATAAAATGTTTATTGTCATGGATTCCGCCAAAGAATATGACCAGCCAATCCGAACCTTTGCCCGAGCCTCGCCCTTTCGTTTTCGAATTGAACCGGCTGACCGAGTACACCGATGCTGCAATCCTCGATGAGTTGCGCCGGGTTGCGGCAGTAGTCTCTGATGGCCCCTTGCTGGTTCGGGTATTTCTCCAACACTCTCGTGTATCTCAGGGAGCCATACTCAGGCGATTTGGCACTTGGGCGGACGCGCTCGCAGCGGCTGGTTTGAGCGGCCGGAGTGGAGCAAAGCTTGGCGTTCGAGGTGCAAAATGGAACGTCAACCATAGGATCACCAACGAAGAAGTCCTCGCAGCGCTCTCGGAATTAGCTTGTAAGCTGGGGAAGACCGAGCTGAGCGTGTCCGATATGGAGGCGCATCTTTCTTTTGGTCCCGCCATCCTCAGAAAGCGGTGGGGGTCTTCGAGAACGGCGTTTGCGGCTGCTGGACTTTCGTTGTCGAAGCTTGGCCGCCGCTACACCGATGAAGAATGCTTCGATAACATGCTGACGGTCTGGACGCACCACGGCCGCCCCCCGAAATACCTTGAAATGGGCCAGCCACCGTCGAAGGTCGGCAGCAAAGCATACATGAAACGGTTCGGCAGCTGGAACAAAGCGCTGGCGGCCTTTGTCGAGCGCGTGAACGCCGACACGGATTCTCCGGCTATGGCTGCGCCGGCGATATCCGATACTCCCATCGCCGGACAACCTGCGCCGGCGGCTCAGAACAGCAGCCGAGACAAGCGCGAAATCTCTCTGGGTCTGCGTTTCCGGGTGTTTCATCGGGATCGTTTCAAATGCGTTCTGTGCGGCGACAGCCCCTCCATAAATTCCGCATGCGTTCTTCAGGTCGACCACATCGTTCCGTGGTCGAAAGGCGGCCGGACGGCAATTGACAATCTCAGGTCTTTATGTGGCCCCTGCAATCTTGGCCGGGGTAACGGATACGACGATTGAGGTTTAAGCCGTTACGAAGAATACCTTACCGGCTTGAGCATTTTGGCAAACTGCCATGTCGCGCGGTGCAGCCATCACATCCTCGACCGGAATTGTCATCCATGGTAAGTTACACCCATGAACGCACGCGCAACATCGCTGGCCGACGAAGCGGAGCAACTGCCGCCCGCGGACCGGATTGAAATTGTCGAACGCCTGCTGAGCAGCTTGGACAAGCCCGATCCCGAGATCGATAATGCCTGGGCAGACGAAGCCGAGCGCCGCCTCGACGAGTATCTGGCCGGTGGCGTGGCGGGGCTCGATGCCGAAGAAGTCCTAGCCAAATACCTGAAGCCGTGAAGGTCCGGTTTCTGCCCGCCGCAGCGGTTGAGCTTGACGAGGCTATCAGCCATTACAATGGATTGGCGCCGGGGCTGGGAGGTGCGCTTGCCTTAGAGGTGCGCCAAGGGCTGACGCGCATCGCGGAATTTCCCGACGCTTGGCACAAGCTTGGCCCGCGCGTCCGGCGTTATCGCCTCAAGCGCTTTCCCTACGGCATCGTCTACGCGGCTCTGCCATTCGAAATCGCCGTAGTTGCATTTATGAATTTACGGCGGAAGCCCAGCTACTGGAAGAAGCGCCTCAAGCAGGTCTAAGGAACGGCTTTCTGCATGGAGCCTTGCCAAACTGCATCGAGAAGCAGCAGGCGTTCAACGAGGCCAACGGCATCACGCCGCAGTCGATCAAGAAGAACATCGGCGACATTCTCGCCAGCGTCTACGAGCGCGACCACGTGATTGTCGATGCCGGCTTCGCGGAGGGCGGGCAGACGCCGCTGGTGGGGCACAATTTGCAGGCCGTGATCGGCGACCTGGAGAAGCGCATGCGCGAGGCGGCGTCGAACCTCGAATTCGAGGAGGCGGCGCGGCTGCGCGACGAGGTGAAGCGCCTGCGCGAGGTCGAGATGACCGTGATGGACGATCCGCTGGCGCGGCAGTCGGAGGTGGAGAGCCGCGCCGGGCGGTATGAGGGCGGCAACCGCACGTCTTATGTGCCGCAGCTTGGCGTGGATACCGCCGGGACGAGCGGCGGCGGAAGGGGCGCGAAGCGGCGCAAGACCGATCCGCGCGATAAGGACCGCGCCCGGAAAACGCCAGGGAAAGGCTCGCTGCCCGGCACGGGCGAAGCTTGGGACGAACCGGAGGACCGAGAGATCGCGGCGCGGAATAAGGCGGACAATATTAACACCTCACAGAAAAGCGCAACCTGTCTAGAACAGAGCAAGAACGCTACCTTGCGCGGCGCTCACGGATCGCACATCGCGGCGCGCGCGCCCGAAACCACGATGGAGCGCAAGATCGGCGTATCCGGCGTAAGCGCGAAGGCGGCGGCGAGTGGCGCGCCTCTCGCGCGGCCGCATAAGCCCACGCTCGACGAGATGGGACCGCACGCGGAGCGGCCGTTGCCCGGCGGCAAGCCGAAGCCGTCGCGCCCCGCGCCGGATCTGCGGACGCTCAAACCCGGCAAGACGATTGTCGTAGGCGAAGAGGGCGAACCCGAGCGCCGTGGCAAGCGGCGGCGGCCTGTCAAAACCGGCCGGCCTGGGACTTGAGCTTCTTGGCTCTGTCCCGGATAGCGATTGTCTTGATATTTGGCATCCAGATTATTGAGTCCGGGCACACCGATGGCCATCAATGGAAGCCCATCCACGGGAAGAAGCGGCTCAAAGGAAGGCCGCTCAACTTCCGGGCGGCCCTGCATCTTGCGCGCTCGGCGCGGCGCACCTATCCTTGAGTGCTGAACCTATTGAACCTGGCAAGGCGGTTGCGGACTTGAAGAAACCCATGGCTTGGCAGCGGCCCTGGCCTCAGCTCACGCGGCGAAGGCGGCTGTATTTCCGGGCAGGCCTGCCAAGCACGCCCGAAGAGTTCGAGGCTGCCGCGCAGGCAATCTGGGATGGACTGCCCAGGCGGTTCCGCGAGTCGCTGGGCAATGTGACGGTCTGCGTGGCGGATTTCGCCGATGCGGAGACGCTCAAGGCCATGCGCATCCGCGATCCGTACGATCTGCTGGGGCTCTATCAGGGCGCTGGCCTGCCGTACAAGAGCGTCTGGGACCCCGTCAGCCTGCCCGACCGGATCTTCCTCTACCGCGTGCCCATCCTCGACTACGCCCGCCGCGACGGGCAGCGCGTGGGCCGCGTCGTCCGCCACGTGCTGATCCACGAGATCGGCCACCATTTCGGTTTCTCCGACGCCGATATGGCGCGGATCGAGGCCGGCGCTTGACCCGCCGCGAAAGGCACGGGGAACTGGACGCGGTCCCGGCCGTCCAGCCTGCGCGTTAGAACCCGCCTCCCGCAGGGCTTGAAATCCGCTTGCGGGAGCGATGCCGGCAGGCAGGCGAGGAAATTATTTTTCCCAAAATCTTCACCCGCCCAGGGCGGCGTTCCCGATGCGCGATAGCGCCAGACTCCGCATTTCTTGCCATACGGTAAGCCACAAGCGGTCTTCTTTAGAAAACTTTACCGCAAAACCGGCTTGTATAAGCGCCGCTGGGGAATGATATTCCAGGAGGCCATCCTCGCTTCTGGGACGGGAGTGGCGTATTCAAGCGGAGCGATAGCAGTGAGAAGCCGTTCGAGTTTTGCCCGCTTCATCAGGAATGCCGGCACTGTGATCTTTCCCGGCGGGATGGGCACCGAATTGCAGCGCAGGAGCTACAGGAGCGCGCTGCCGCTCTGGTCGGCGGCGGCTAATCTCGATGCGCCCGGCCTCGTGGAGCAAATCCATGCCGACTATTTCGAGGCGGGCGCCGACGTTGCCGTCACCAACACATTCCGGACCACGCCACGGGCTTTCGCCAAGGCGGGCCGCAAAGGGGAAGCTTGGAGCGCCTTGAGGCAGGCTGTGGCCGCTGCGCTGGGAGCGAAAAGGAAGGCCGGGCGGCTGGTGTTCGTTGGCGGCTCGTTCGCCCCGCTGGAGGATTGCTACCGGCCGGACCTCGTGCCATCCGCCGGGGAATTGCGCGAGGAGCACTCGCAGCAGGCGGGCTGGCTGGCGGAGGCTGGCGTGGATTTTCTGCTGCCCGAGACGATAAACGCCGGGCGGGAAGGACAAATCATGGCGGAGGCAGCTTCCGCGACGGGGCTGCCCTTTATCGTCAGCTTCGTCGTCGATTCCGAAGCGAGGCTTCTGGACGGTACACCCGTTGCCGAGGCCGTGGAAAAGACGGATCTGCCTGGCCGCATTGGCGTGTCCCTCAATTGCAGGCCAATCGGCACGCTGGACGCCGCGTTCCGGAAGCTATCCGCCGTTTATGACGGCACCATTGGCCTTTACCCCAACGGCATGGGGCATGCCCATGACGATTTAGGCTGGTGCTTCGAAGAAAGCGGGGACGGCATCGCGACATTCACCGCCTGCGCCATGAGATGGAAGGCTGCAGGAGCCACCATTATCGGCGGATGCTGCGGCACCACGCCCGGCTATATCCGGGCACTCCACCGTGAATTACGGGGCTCTGGAGAGAGGCGTGCGCGCACCTCGCTTTCGCAGCGGCTTTCACCTTCGGCGCTTCCACAGGACTTCACTTAAATCACCCTCCTGGCCCGGCACGGAGGGCAAAACGGGCGGTGCCTCGCGGCGCCATCCGGGCTTCGAGCCATGGGCGTTTCCGGGCGCGGCGCGGCCCGGCATCCGGAGCCCGTGCGCATCCAGCGAAAATCGGCTACAAATTCTGCCGGGAACCGTTAAGCGTTCCATTCGAACGTCACGAATTCGCGCTATATTGTAAAGCCGATAGCCCGCCGGCCGCCGCCCGCCCGAAAAGAGGAGTGCGCATGTTGAATTGGATTTCCCGCTTCTGGCGCACCAGCGTCATCGGCTCATTCCTTGCGGGGCTCCTGTTCCTGCTGCCGATCGTGCTGACGGTGTACATCGTCGCCTGGATCGTCGATTTCGTGCGCGGCGCGATCGGCCCCGGCACGATCCTGGGCACCCTGCTTACGCGGGGCGGGAGCTACCTCGCGGGCCTCTCCAACCAGGATACGCTGGCCTTCTGGCTGGGTGCCGGCATCGCGCTGGCTGGGATCTGGCTCTTGGGCCTGGTCGTGAAGACGGGCGCCAAGCACGCCATCCAGGATTATCTGGACCGGCTCCTTGCCCGCCTGCCCTTTATCCGCTCGATTTACACCCCCGTCTCGCGGGTCGTGCGGCTGGCAACCGACCGCGGCAGCGGCGCGCCGGGCGATCTGTCGGGCATGAGCGTCGTGTCCTGCCGCTTCGGCGGCGCGGAGAACGGTGTCGACATCCTATCCCTTCTTGCAAGCCAGCACGTTTTCAATATCGCAGGGGAGCGCCGCAGGCTCGTCTACGTGCCCGCCGCACCGATTCCGATGTCTGGCGGACTCGTGCTCGTGCACGAATCGGCCGTAACGCCGGTGCCGGAAATGAAGGTGGACGATCTCCTGAAAATATACGTGTCGCTCGGCGCGCTGGCGCCGGAAGTGCTGCCTGGGGCTATTGCGGCACCCGCGGCCACACCACAGGCGGGCCGCAAGCAAGAGCCGGACCTCGCGGAGCCTTCCCTTGAGGGGATTTCCGGAGCTTAGGCATCGCTCGGAAATAACTGCGCCGTCAGGCTTGTTCTCTTGACCGCCGGCCGTTAACCGCCGGCGGCGGCAGGAATGCGGTGCCGCGGTCGAAGTTGAGGAACGGCCGGGAAAAATCGCCAAGCCAAGCGGTTTCAACAAGCAGCGGCATGCAAGCGCGCTATGCCGCGAGCCTGATTTTCTGTGGAAAGTCAGGCATGCGCTTCAAGCGCGCGGGCAGGCTGAGCGAAAGCAAGGCCAGGACGTAGGGAGTGCCGGCATCGGGCCAGCGGCTGAGAACCGCGCGGCAGGGCACGCCGCCGGTCTCGCCCGAGAGCACCAGCGTATCGCGGTGGACCTTGGCGCCTGCGTCCAGTTTCTTGACCATGCGCTGGAAAATGGTTCGCTCGGCGGGGGCCAGGACATCTACAGCCGGTTTTCCCAGCAAGCCGGACTTGCGGCAGCCAATCGCCTGCGGCCGGCCTTCCGTGCGGGAGATGGCGAACTCCCGATCGAGAAAGAGCACGAGATCGAAGGCGGAGAAGATGAGGTCTGGAACGGCCTGCATTCCGGCTTCTGGAGTGCCTTGCCGGGCCTGCGGCCGGGAATCCGGCACAGGCTCGGCCTTGGCGCCGCGCCGCTTCTCGCGTGCCAGCCGGCGAACGGTCCGGCCTATGGCTTTGAAGGCGCGCAACTCCTCGGGAGTGAGTTGGCAGACGGGGGTTGCCGCGGGGGTGCCGGGCGCCGCTTGCGGCTTTAGCGGGGCGGGACGCTTGCCCGGACGCTTGGCGGCGGCCTTTTTCTTCTTGGCGGGCGTGGGCAGACGGACGACATTCGCGAGTTCCGGTACGGCAGCCGCCTCTGAAACGATGAGCCCGTTATGCCCGCCGGCAAGATCTGTGATTTCGAAGGTGCACGGTATGGCGGGATAGCGCCCAGCCTTGAACCTGATGGAGCCTGATGCGGTTCCGTTTGCCCGGGCCGCGTCCAACCCCTGCGTGAGGCGCTCCACAACGCTCGCGGGCGGTTCCGCCTGCAACGCCTCCGCGCCAAGCCTGAACTTGGAGCGCGCCGCGCCATTCATCCACGTGATGACGCGCGCCGTGTGATCCCAGATAAAGGCTGCGCGCGGCGATAACAGCAAATCCGCGAAAGGATCGCGGCTGGCCATGGCTTTGTCCGGTTTAGCTGCCAATTTCTCTTCCTGTGCCGCGATTGCATCGATGCAGCACTTTCCCCTACTATACCGCAGAAGGGCGGTTTTTGGGGCTGAATGCAAGCGAAGAAAGATCGAGACTGGCTATGTTTGTGGAAAATTGGGCCAAACCACGGCTTTCAATAAATTGTGCGGCGCACAAGGATTTTGTTGCAGTGCACCATAACTGCCTGTATATACGGAGCCAGACGGGATGCTGGGGCGTTATCCAGCTTCCTTGGATCGGAATAGCAGGCAGGAGAACGCTATGAACCAACAAATCGATTTCGAGATTCCCGCATCCGTTCGCGACCTCGCCAGCAAGAGCGTCGAGCAGGCACGCGAAGCCTATAACCGTTTCATGGACGCGACCCGCCAGGCTCACGATGCCGTAGCCAAATCCAGCGACGTGATTGCGAGCGGCGCCCGCGAGATCAACGAGAAGGCGGTTAAGTACACCGAGGCCAACCTTCAGGCCAATTTCGAACTCGCCCAGCGCCTCGTTCACGCCAAGGACCTCAAGGAAGCGCTCGACATTCAGAGCCAGTTCGCGCGCCAGCAGATGGAAACCTTCGCCCAGCAGGCCCAGGAGCTTTCGCGCCTTGTCGCCCAGTCCGCGCAAAAGGCCAATCCCTCCGCCCAATTCTAGGCATTTCTCCCGAGGTGCAAGAGCCGGTTTGCGGCTCCTGCGCTTCCCCGGATGGACGAAGCGCTTTCGCGCCGGAAAGCTGCATTTGCGCGCTTGAAGTTTGCGCAAAAACGCTGTTTACTGCGGCTTCCATCATGCCGCTGTAGCTCAGTTGGTTAGAGCACCAGATTGTGGATCTGGGGGTCCCCCGTTCGAGCCGGGGCAGCGGTACCATTAAAATCAAGGGGTTAGCGCTATTCCCCGTTAGGTTCTCATTACACAAATAGGCACTGTGTAGGCACCGCAACCGGTAACGCTGGACACCGCTTGAAAGTGCTTCCGGGCTCTTGACTCGCGCAAGTGCAACTTTTTTGACGTGAAGCCTATTTGCACTCAATCGAGCTTGCCGCTGCATCCTGCCATGCTTGGAGCCCTCCGCCGGCGCAATTACTATATCAGGCGCACTGATGCTGCGCATGCCGGACACTGCAGCACAACCGGCCCGGCTGGTCTGTCATCCAGGGTGATATCCGGACCTTCGACGCGAGGCCCTACCGGGGCACCGATCTCGCCGCTGCCGGCCTGCCTTGCCCGCCATGTTATATCCGCAGGCAGGCAACTCGGCGAAGCGGACGAGCGCAATCTTTTCCCGGCGGCTTTCCGGATTATCCAGGAAGTGCAACCCAAGGCTGTCATGATTGAGAACGTCCGGGGCCTCCTTGACAAGCGTTTTGCCCCATACCGTGATCTGATAGCCGGCCGGCTTCGCGGCCTTGGTTGCGAGGTGCGCTTCGAGCTTCTGAATCCGGCGGATTTCGGCGTACCGCGGAATGGGCCTCGCGTTTTTATTATCGGGCTCCGTCCTCAATATGTCTCCGCTTTCGAAATGTCAGCGGAGGAGCCCCGGCGCACTACCGTTGCCGATGCCCTATTCGATCTCATGCAAAGCTGGGCGGGTGTTACCAGCGGCGTGAATTCCA
>PMBZ01000186.1:4560-4791 GCA_003153975.1 Hyphomicrobiales bacterium | reverse complement strand
TCCGCGGCTATAAGGAAGAAGGCACGACGACGACGCCGTTCGATATGGTCGTGCTCAACGATCTCGACCGCTTCCATCTGGCGTCCGACGCCATCGACAGACTGCCGCAACTCAGCAGCCGCGCCGCCTACGCCAAGCAGGCCCTGCGCGAGAAGCTGATCGACCATAAGGCGTATATCCGCAATACCGGCGAGGATATGCCGGAAATCCGCGATTGGCGCTGGCCGGCCG
>PMBZ01000186.1:0-4452 GCA_003153975.1 Hyphomicrobiales bacterium | reverse complement strand
GACACGTTGCGGCTACACAGTTCGTAGACTCGCTGGATGTGCTCCCAGCGGACGCGGTCCGCCGACATGGGATTCTCCGGGGGCTTCGGCTTGTTCTCCGCCGTTGCGGTGAGCGCCGCCAGGATGTCCTCGGCGTCGGCCGGCTTGGACAGATAGTCCACCGCCCCAAGCTTCACCGCGGTAACGGCGGTGGCGATATTGCCGTAGCCGGTGAGCACCAGCGCACGGCAATCGGGCCGGGTCTCCTGCAGCACTCTGATGACCTCAAGCCCGCTGCCGTCCTCAAGGCGCATGTCCACGACAGCATAGGCGGGAGGCGCTTGTCTGATTGCGGCCTTGCCCGCTTCGAGGGTCTCCGCGGTGCGTACTTGATAGCCACGGGCTTCCATCGCTTTGGCGAGCCTGGTCAGGAACGGCTTGTCGTCATCCACAATCAGGAGCGAGTTGTCGGCGCTGTCGCTCGGCGCTGCGGCGAGTGTGCCCATATTTGGTTCCATTGCTACTTTGTCGCACCCTTACACATAATGTCGCAGTTTCACGCCCCCAACACGGAATGTCAATTTTATACCGTAGATTCAATCTTCGCGCGTGGCCACACGATCTGCACCATCGCGCCTGTATCTGGTGGCGTGCGGTTTTCGGCTGCAACTGTCGCCCCCGACCGCTCCAAGAACGTCTTTGCGATGAAGAAGCCGAGGCCCATCCCCCCCTCGCCGTCACGGGCGCGGCTACGCGGCCTCGTCGTCACGTAGGGCTCGCCTAGATAATTGATAATGTTCGCTGGAAATCCCGGCCCGTCATCGGCGATGCGCAGGCGCAGCTTGTCCTGATCGTAGCTGGCGTCGACGATTACGGAGGTGCGCGCAAAATCGATGGCATTGTCGACGAGGTTGGCAAGCGCGTGCATCAATCCCGGATTTCTCGCGATGACCGGCTCGCCCGACGGTTTGGACGAGGGCGCCGCGTCCATGACTCTGACCTTGATTTCGATCCCCGGAGTCCGTAAGGGGGCCACCACTTCTTCGATCAGGTGGGTCAGGGGGATCTGCGCGAAATAGTCGTCCTCGCGGCCCGGCCCGCTCTTGGACAGCTCGCTCAGGATATCGCGGCAGCGTGCCGCTTGTGTCCGCAACAGGGTGATGTCCTCGTGCCAGGGGCTGTCTTGCGGGACTTCGCGCTCAAGCTCCTTTGCGACGAGGGTGATGGTCGAAAGCGGAGTGCCAAGCTGATGCGCGGCAGCCGCAGCCAGGCCGTCCAGCGCGGACAAACGCTGCTCCCGCGCCAGGATCAGCTCGGCGGCGGTGAGCGCGTGAGACATCTGGCGCGTTTCCTGCCCGATGCGCCAAGCGTAGAACGCGATGAACGTGATGCAGCAGACGAGCGCCGTCCAAACCCCCGCGATGTAAAGCAGCGGCAGGACGGGTGCCGGTTGATGAACCCAAGGCAGCGGAAAGTGAAGCTTCGCCAGGAACGTGGTCAAGGCGATGTCGAACGCTGTGAGCGCAATGGTCACGGATAGCGGCTGCGTCGATGCGGAGACCGCCACGGGCACGACGAGAAGCATGGCGAAAGGGTTTTCAAGCCCGCCAGTAAGAAAGATCAGCGCCGCTAGCTGCAGGATGTCGAAGCCCAAGAGCAGCGCGGCCTGCCGGGATGGCAGCAGATGCGACCGCGGGCTGGCCAGGGGCAGCACAATGTTCAAGGCGACGGAGAGAGAGATAACAGCAAGGCACAGATCCAGCGGAAGCGGAAAATGATATCCATAAGAAATGGTTAGAACGGTGACCGTTTGCCCCGCGACTGCGAACCACCGGAGCTTGATGGTGGTGTTGAGCCTGAGGCGGCTTCCGTCGTTGGCGATTTGCGGACTTGCCATCCTGCCTTCCGAAAACATAAACGCTTCGCTAATAATTATGAGGTGGAGGGCGATACCGCCAGTATAATAAGGTGCAATGGTTTAAATCCGTTTCGTCCCAACAGGTCCTGCCCCGCCGGCGCTCGCCCGGCGGCGGCCAGATGCGGAAGGTGAAGGAGAGTCGATGCCGCGCATAAACCCGTTTTTGTTCGTCATAGCCCTGTTCGTCGTGGGCTTTGCCGCGGCCTATTTTATCCGCTTCACGCCCGAAGGGTCGCGCACCGAGGGCCGGGCGCTGATCGGCGGCCCATTTTCGCTGTCCGATCCGAGCGGCAAACGGGTCACCGACCGCGATTTCCGGGGCAAGCTCATGCTCGTCTTCTTCGGCTACACTCATTGCCCCGACGTATGCCCGACCGAGCTGCAAAACATGGCCGAGGTCATCGGCAAGCTTGGACCGGATGCGCAGCAGGTCGCGCCCATCTTCGTATCGGTGGACCCGGCTCGCGACACGCCCGAGGCTCTTTCGTCCTATGTGGGGAATTTCAGCCCCAGCATTACCGGGCTGACCGGCACACAGGATGAGGTGGCAAGCGCCGCCAAGGCCTACCGCGTTTTCTTTAGAAAGGCCGATGGCAATCAGGACAATTACAGCGTCGACCATTCAGCATTCGTCTATCTTATGGACCGGAATGGAAATTACATAACTCATTTCATGTTCAATACCCCGGCGGAAACCGTGGTGAAAGAGATAAAGAAGCACATTTCAGGATAGAACGGCTCGTATCTTAAGCAAAGGCCCAACCAAAGATCAATTTGCACCGTCAGGCCGATGTGCGACTCTAGCTTAGTCGGTGCACTTTTCATGCCGGTCCAGAGGGCGCTTGCAGCGTGGTCTTTTTGAGAAGCGCTTACTCGACATAAGGAGATCGCGTGCTCTACCACCTGTATGAGCTGGGCCAGGCGGCCCTATCTCCGGCGAGAGTTGCCGCTCAATCCACGCGCTTTATCATGCGCAACCCCTTCAACCCGCTCTCGTACACAGATATAGGACGCAACGCGGCGGCGGCAGCCGAGCTTCTGGAACGCACCACGCGCCGCTACAAGAAGCCCTCCTTCGGCATCGCGTATACCACCGTGAACGGCATCCCGGCTGCCGTCACCGAGGAAACGGTGTGGCATAGGCCGTTTTGCAATCTCATCCGTTTCAGAAAGCATTTTCAGGACGCGGCCACGCACTCCGAGCCCCGGCTTCTGATCTTCGCGCCGCTTTCGGGCCATTTCGCCACGCTCTTGCGCGGCACGGTCGAGGCGATGCTGCCACACGCCGACGTTTACATTACCGACTGGCAGGACGCGCGCTTCGTACCCTTGAGCGACGGCAATTTCGATCTCGACGATTACATCGATTACGCCACGGCCATGATCGAGCTGTTCGAGGGCGACGTGCATGCTATGGCAGTGTGCCAGCCATCGATTCCGGTGCTTTCAGCGGTTGCACTGATGGAGGCGGCCGGTAATCCGGCCTTGCCGCGCACCCTCATCATGAAGGGTGGCCCCATCGATACCCGGATCAGCCAGACCGCGGTGAACAAGCTCGCGGAGGAAAAGGGCACCAACTGGTTCCGGCGCACCGTGATTACCTCGGTTCCCTGGCCGAATGCGGGTCACGGGCGGCTGGTCTATCCCGGCTTCCTGCAACTGACCGGGTTCATGGTGATGAACCTCGACCGCCATGTGAACGCGCACAACGATCTCTTCGTCCATCTTGTGCGCGGCGACGGCGACTCGGTCGAAAAGCACAAGGAGTTCTACGACGAGTACCTGGCCGTCATGGACCTTGCCGCGGAATATTATCTGCAAACCATCGACCGGGTTTTCGTCAAGCACCAGTTGCCCAAAGGCGAGATGGTCCATCGCGGCCGGCCGATCGACCTCACCGCGATCCAGCACACCGCGCTCATGACCATCGAGGGGGAGAAGGACGACATAACCGGCCTCGGCCAATGCGAGGCGGCCCTGAACTTGTGCACCAGCCTGCCCAGCTCCAAGAAGCAGCACTACACGCAGGAAGGCGTGGGCCATTACGGTATTTTCAACGGATCGCGTTACCGCGCCCAGATCCTGCCCCGTGTCCTGGGCTTCATGCACGATCACGATGTGCGCGGCAGCGGCCTGCATTGGCTCACGCACAGGCTGGCGGGCGAGAAGGCTGTGGTTGCGGCATCGCCGCCCGCGATCAAGGAAGCCCCTGTCAGCCCCGGCCCCGCTGGAGACGACACGCTTGGCCTATCGGTGCTGCCCGCGAAGCCCGCGCTTAAGATGAGAAAAAGCCGCTCGGCAGCCCGGCTACCCAAGCCGCCTCATCGCAAAAGGCGCCGGCCTTGACGGTTCGCCCGCCGTTGCACTGGTTGATGCAATGAACAAGCGGCATCGCCCCTCACCCTGTCTCCCCATGGGAGAGGGTACGCCTTAACAACGGGCACACCCGGACTCCCTCTCCCATGGGGAGAGGGCTGGGGTGAGGGGTAATGCCGCCCGTTTGGCAGCTCAGTGGATGTTTTCGGCCCGCAGTGTTACCAGCGGCGTGAATTCCA
>PMBZ01000103.1 GCA_003153975.1 Hyphomicrobiales bacterium | reverse complement strand
GAAATGATTCCGGACAGACTCTTAGGAATTGGGTGTCTGGCGTTAGATTGTGACCTCCAAGCGCAAAAGGGAGGCTATATCCAAGATATGCAACCCCTTTTGCAACGCGGCAGGCGGGCAAAAGACCATGCCGGACGGCGCGGTTATTTACGGGCGATGCCTGAGGCAAGGCTGCGCTTTGGCGGTTGAACGAGCCTCCGCTCCCAGCTATGAGGTGGGCCAGCCGCCTCTGGACCGCGAGGGCGCCGATGGCGCCTCGCGAAGACGGCGAAGCAAGTCCGGCACGGGCGAGGAAGGAAGTGGGATGAGCGTGGCAGAGGGCACAGCCGGCTCGGGGGTCGAGTTGAGTGCGAGTGGCATGGCGGTGGATGCCGGCGTGCGGCTTGGGCTGGGGCTTGTTGTCCTCCTGATCGTCCTGCGCTTTGTCCTGGCCGCCACCGCGGATCTCGCCGAGGACGAGACCTATTACTGGCTTTGGTCCACGCATCTGGCCGCGAGCTATTACGATCACCCGCCGATGATCGCCTATTGGATCAGGGCGGGGACCGAGCTTTTCGGCCAGACCGCCTTCGGCGTGCGCTTCGTTGCGCTGTTAAGTTCGCTGGCAGGCTCGTACCTGCTGTACCGCGCGAGCCTGAGCCTGTTCCGGGATGCGAACGCGGCGCTGCTCGCCGTCCTGTGGCTGAATGCAACCCTGCTATGCAACGCCGGGGCCATCGTCGCGACCCCCGACACCCCGCTCGGCTTTTTCGCAATCCTCACCCTGTTCACGCTGGCCAAGCTCATCGAAACCGGCAAAGGGGCGTGGTGGTATGGCGCAGGCGCGGCCCTTGGGCTCGCCTTCATGAGCAAATACACCGCCGTTCTGCTGCTGCCCGGCGTCTTCATCTGGATGGCGGCCACGGTGGAAGGCCGGCGCTGGTTCTCGCGGCCGGAGCCCTATATCGGCGCGCTGATCGCGGCCGTGCTGGTTGCGCCGGTGTTCTGGTGGAATTACGCGCATGAATGGGCGTCGTTCATCAAGCAGGCCCAGCACAGCGTCAAGGACAAGCCCGGGAGCGCCATCGCAAGCATCGGCGAACTGCTGGGCGGGCAGGCGGGGCTCGCCACGCCGCTCATTTTCGGCTTTTGCGTGTTCGGCAGCTTCTTCGCGCTGCTGCGGGGCTGGAAACGGCGGGATGCGCGCTGGCTTTTGCTTGGCGGTGCCACCGCGCCGCTCCTGCTCTTCTTCCTGGTCCATGCGGCGAGCGAGAAAATCCAGGCGAATTGGCCGGGCTTCATCTACCCGGCCGCGATTCTCGCGGGCGTTCACGGCTTCCTCGCACTTTCGAAAGAGCGCAGCGCGCCGCCGTGGGCCAAGGCGTGTTTCAAGCTCGCACCCCTGGTGGGCGCCGCCTTCACGCTCACCGCCTTCCTGCAACTGGGCCTTGGCGCGCTTCCCATCGAGGCGAGGAAAGATCCAACCGCGCGGCTCAAGGGCTGGGCAAAGCTCGGTGCCGGCATCTCGGAGCTGGCGGAAGCCCACGGCGCGGCCAGCATCCTCACCTTCAACTACGCCTTGACCGGCGAGCTTGCATTTTATGGAGCCGGGGGGCGGCCAATCCTGCAAACGGGCGAACGCATCCGCTATGCGAACCTGCCGGCGCCCGATGAGGGCAGGCTCAAAAGCGGTCCCGCGCTGCTCGTGCTGCGCAAGGGCGGCGATGCCTCTGGTACCGCTCAATTTTTCGAAAATTCGAGCTTCGTAACCACTATTACGCGCGAGGCTGGATTTCATTCCCGCGATGCCTATGATGTGCACCTTCTTTCCGGTTATCGCGGCGGGCTTTTCGATCGGGCGAAGAGCCTTTCTTGTGGCACAAAGGCAAATTGGGGCACACCATGCAACTAGAAACAACCGCTCCGCAGCGGCCGGCCGGTGTGCCTGCGCCGCATACGGGGCCTGAGCTGACGGTCATCGCGCCAAGCTTCAACGAGGCGGAGAACGTCGTTCCGCTCATCGAGAAACTGACCGCGGCGCTAGACGGCGTGCATTGGGAGGTGATTTTCGTCGACGACGACTCGCCCGACGGGACTTCGGAGCGGGTGCGCGAGCAGGCCAGGCTCAATTCGCGGGTGCGCTGCGTGCAGCGCCTGGGCCGCCGCGGCCTGACCTCGGCCTGCGCCGAGGCGGTGCTCGCTTCGGCGGCGCCCTACATCGCGATCATCGACGCCGATTTGCAGCACGACGAGACGCTCTTGCCCAAGATGCTGGCCGTGCTCAGGAGCGGGGAGGCGGAGGTCGCCATCGGCAGCCGCTACACCGAGAAGAAGCTTTCGGAAGGCTTCACCCGCTTCCGCCAGCTCACGAGCTTCATCGCCACCCGGCTTGCCCAGACCATCTTGCGCGCGGAGCTTACCGATCCGGTGAGCGGCTTCTTCATGGCCAAGCGCGAGGTCTTCGAGGGCGCGATCCGCAATCTCTCCGGCATCGGCAACAAGATCCTCGTCGATATTTTCGCCTCGTCCGGCCGCCGCCTGAAGTTCCGCGACCTGCCCTATACCTTCCGCGAGCGGCTCCACGGCGAGAGCAAGCTCGATACGCTCACCGTCTGGGAATATCTGGTGCTCCTGGCCGACAAGGTGTTCGGCCGGTTCGTTCCCATCCGGCTGATCCTGTTCAGCCTGGTGGGCGCCAGCGGCGTGTTCGTCCACTTCGCCGTGTTCTGGACCCTGCTCCTTTCCGGCATGGCCGCTCACTATTCGCCGGATCATGCGGTCCAGTTCAAGTTCGCACAGGCCGTGGCAACGCTTGTGGCCGCGACCTCGAACTTCTTCCTGAACAACATCCTGACCTATCGCGACAAGCGGCTGCGGGGCTTCGCAATCGTGACCGGCCTGCTTTCATTCCTTGCGATTTGCAGCGTGGGCGCGGTTGTCAGCGTTTCCTTTGCTGGCGAGGTGCTGGCCTGGTTCCCAGAGGCAGTGCGCGAACGCAAAATCGTGCTGAGCTTCGCGGCGCTGAGCGGCATCGCGGTAAGCACCATCCTGAACTACTCGGCCACCGCCATCTTTACGTGGCGGAAGAAATAGACTTCGAGGGGGAGCTGGATCTCGCTTTTGGCTCCCTCTCGCCAAGGCCGCAATGGCGCGAAGAACGGACCTGCCGGTTCATTCGCTAACCCATAGGCATTATGGCGGCTTCCACGGATTCAAAGAAGACGCCGGAATTCAGCCGATCGCGCGCTTTCTCGCCGAAGTGCGGGGCTAATTCGCCGCCATTGTCTGCGACTGCGACTGCGTCTGGCTCGCGGGCGTCTCCGCCTGGGCTGGGTAGCCGAAGAACGCCTGCCCAAGCTCGCCGGTAAGCTGGATCAGGTTGAGCTGTATCCAGTCGTTGAAGACGTGCAGGCTATCGAGCAGCCGCTCGTCGCGCATGGCGGCATCGAGGCCGGTAATCATCGCCTCCACCTTCCCGGCCGCGGCCGCCGAGTTGCGGAGCCCGAAATTCCGGCGCAGCACCTCGATCATGGCCTGCATCTCGAACAGGCACGCCGACAGCGAGCGCGGCAGGCGCGCGTCGAAGATCAGGAAGCGCGCGACTTCTTTCGGGTCGATGTGGCGCGGGTGGATGCGGCGGTAGGAGTGGTAGGCCGAGGCGGCGCGCAAGAGGATGGTCCAGAAGGTGAAATCGTAGCGTCCCTCGTCGCGGGCGAAGCCGGTTTGAAGCTGCACGGAGCGGACATCGAGCAGGCGGCTGGTCTGGTCGGCGCGCTCCACGAACTGGCCGAGCCGAAAGAACGGCCAGGTATCGTCGCGGTAGAATGTGCTTTCGGCGGCGCCCAGTTGCGCATAGCAGCCGCGCTTGATCGCGTCGCAGGTGCGCGTCAGCCGCACCTCGGAGAAATCGCTGGGGCCGAAGGCGCAGAGCCGGTTATAGAAATCGTTGAGGCCGGACCACATGTCGGTGGGCAGCATGGGCCGGAGCGCCCGCGCGTTCTCCCGCGCCGCGCGGATCGTGGACTGGATCGAGCCGGGATTGTCCGCATGCGCCATATAAAAGCGGATCACATTGTCCGCGCTGGGCTCGCCGAAGTCCTTCGCGAAGGCCTCCTCGTCCGAATAAAGCGTCACGATCCAGGCCCAGGAATTGTCGTCGCGCCCGCGCTGGAACGAGGTCTGGGTTTCGAGGATGCGCGCCAGGCTTTCGGCCCGCTCGAAATAGCGCGCCATCCAGAAGATGCTTTCGGCGTGGCGGGAAAGGAGGCTGCTCATCTTATGTCAATTCCGGTGAAATGCTTCCCCAAGACCCCCTCACCCCAGCCCTCTCCCCAAGGGGAGAGGGAGCAGGCTGCGGCTACGTCTCCATGGTACAAGGCCAATTCTGGCGGTCCCTCTCCCCTTGGGGAGAGGGACGGGGTGAGGGGGCCTTTCAGCGGCCGCGCAAAGCAATCGAACGGAGCCACCGTCAATCCTCCCTCAAGACCCAGGTGTCCTTGGTGCCGCCGCCCTGGCTCGAATTCACGACGATCGAACCCTTGCGCAGCGCCACGCGGGTGAGCCCGCCGGGGAGGAGCCAGGTTTCCTTGCCGGTGACGGCGAAAGGCCTGAGGTCGACATGGCGCGGCTCGACGCCGTCGTCCGTCAGCGTGGGGCAAACCGAAAGCTCGATCATGGGCTGGCTGATGTAGTTCGAGGGATCGGCCTTCAACTGCTCGCGGGCCAGCTCGATCTCGGCCTTGCTCGCCTTCGGCCCGACGCAAATGCCGTAGCCGCCGGATTCGCCCACGGGCTTCACCACCAGCTTGTCCATGTTTTCGAGCGTGAACGCCAGCGCATCGGCCTCGCGGCAGATATGCGTCTCGACGATGGGAATGATTGGCTCCTCGCCCAGGTAATAGCGGATGATGCGCGGCAGGAAGGCGTAAACCGCCTTGTCGTCGCACACGCCCGTGCCCACGGCGTTGGCGAGCGTGACGGTTCCCGCTTTCATCGCGCGCATCAGCCCTTTGACGCCGAGGACGCTTTCCGGGCGGAAGACCTCGGGATCGAGGAAATCGTCGTTCAGCCGGCGGTAGATCACATGAACGGGGGAGGGGCCGGATATGGTCTTCATGAAGACCTTATCGTCCTCCACGAACAGGTCGCGGCCCTCGACCAGCGGAATGCCCATCTCGCGCGCGAGGAAGACGTGCTCGAAATAGGCCGAGTTGAACACGCCCGGCGACAGGAGCACGATGTTGGGATCGGACACGCCAAGGGGCGCTACCTCGATGAGTTTGTCGCAAAGCTGCTCGCCATATTCCGACACGCTCTGAATGGCGAGGCCCTGCATCAGGTCGGGGAAGGCGCGCTGCATCAAATGCCGGTTCTCGACCACGTAGGAGACGCCGGAGGGCGTGCGCGCATTGTCCTCCAGCACGTAGAAATCGCCCCTGGGATCGCGCACGATGTCGGTGCCGGCGATGTGGATGTAGGTGCCGCAAGGCGGGTCGTAGCCCACCATTTCCGGCCTGTAGTTGGAGTTGCCCAGCACCAGCTCCGCCGGAACGATCCCGTCCTTCAGGATCTTCTGCTCGTGATAGACATCCCACAGAAAGAGGTTGAGCGTCTTGATCCGCTGCTTGAGGCCGCGGTCGAGCTTACGCCAATCGGTGGCAGTGACGACGCGCGGGATGACATCGAAGGGCAGGATGCGGTCGATTGCCGAGCGGTCGCTGTAAACGGTGAAGGTGATGCCGAGCGTGAAAAGCTCGCGCTCCGCGTCGCTCGCGCGTTCGCGCAGTGTGCCGAGGCCGATGGCCTGGAGGCGCTGCCAGAGCGCGGCGAGGCGCTGGTTGCGCTGCCCAGCGAAGCCCTTCAGCTCGCAATAGTTCCGGGCTGGGTCGTAACCGTCGAGGGGGCCGGCGACGGCCGGTTTTTCCAGTGCTGCTATTCCCGTCATTCCATCTACGCGGCTTCCTTATCGACCGCCCTCGCGGCCCCGGCCGGGGGCCTGGCATCGCTTCAGCTCACCGGAAAGCCTAGCACATTAACTTGCTGAATCCGTATATGAATCTAAGCCAAAATATTGGGCAGGCTGCACGCGATTGTGCACATTCCTTACGCAGGGAACGGCGTTCGGCCGCGGCGGCGGCCCGGTGCGTGGTGTAGAGCCGATTCGCTGGGTGCGCACGCGTCCGCCGGCGCAAGGCTGCCTCCGCTGCCGCCGCGATCCACAGCTTTCGCCGGGGCGGAATTGCTTCGAGAGGGCGGCGCTGGGTGGGTGCATGCCTCTCTTGTTTAGGACAGCTAGCCGTTCTTATTCACCCGCCGTG
>PMBZ01000208.1 GCA_003153975.1 Hyphomicrobiales bacterium | reverse complement strand
TACGCACAAGCTGGACAGAGCCATTTTCATCGCAATTACAGCATTGGCACGAACGATGATCTTGCAGAAAGACCAGGAGCCTCTGAACATTATCTATCAGGCTTCCGCGATTCTCATCCTGGCTATTGCGGCCCTTGCGGTAAACTATCGCCCGGCAAGAGGAACGGCGTCAGACGGCGACGAGACAAGAAAGGTTTCAGCGGAGTAACATCGACGGCCGGAAGTCTCGGCCGTTCTCATCTCGCAGGTTGCTGAAAAACTCAGAAAGCATGCGAAAATCGTCATTGCGAGCGGAGCGAAGCAATCCAGAAAGCCAATAGAAACAACGAGTATCTGGATCGCCACGTCGGGCTGCGCCCTCTTCGCGACGACGGCCGCAGGCTTTTTTAGCGGCCCGCTAACCGATCCCGCCGGCCTTTTGGATACTGCGGGCCAGCCCAAAGATGCGCTGATCGATCTCCACCGGCACCTCGCAGGCGTAGGTGAGCGTCTTCCTCCGGTCGTCGAAAATGCGGGTTTCCCACTGGAGCTGCGTCGCCAGTTCCTGGATCTGGCCGGCGTCTCCATTCGCATCCTGCAATCCGCGCACCTTTTCGGTATCGGTGCGGATTTTCTCCGCGAAATCCTTCTGTTTGCGGTAGGCGCGCTCGATGCCGTTCATCACCTGGAAGCGCTGGGCGTTGAGCGCGTCGAAAAGCCCAGCGAACAGAAATCCGGCCTTCTTTTTCCGCTCCTCCGGCGAGCCGGTCACGAAGGCGGCGATGTCTTTTTCGGCCTCCTCCATCGGCGTCCGGCGCGCGGCGAGCTTGCCGACGAGGTCCGCGAGGCCCGGCACAGCGGCATTGTCCGCTTTCTCTGGCAGCGCCTCGGGCCAGACCGCCGCGATCGAAAGCTCCGGCACCTTCACCTGCTGGCAAGGCCAATCGGGATCGATGCTGCTACCGCGCGGGGCGGCAGTTGCGGCGCACGCGCCGAGTAGAAGGAAAGCGAGCGTGAGGATGATGCGAGACGGTGCCTTGAACTGAGGGAATCTCCCCTCACCCTGTCCCTCTCCCCATGGGAGAGGGGACGGTGTTGCGCCCATCGTGCAGGCGTTCCCTCTCCCGTCCATATCNNGAGGGACAGGGTGAGGGGTTGTACGCTTCGATCATGCCGCACTCTCGCATCTGGCAGCTCTTATGCCTTGCAATCACCCATTCCCTCCAGGCCCGCGCCGAAGCGCGATCAGGCCGCGCGCGGGGTCGTAAGCGCCGATGGCGCCGGCCATGAAAACAGCGGTGCAGCCCAGAACAACCGCCAGCGAGAGCGGATCGAGCTTGCCGTAAAGCGCGAAGCGGATCAGCTCGGCCGCGTGCGTGAACGGGTTGAGCCAGCAGATCCGGAAGAGCGGCAGGCTCGCTTGCTGCACCTGCCAAAGCGGATAAAGCGCGGACGAGGCGAAGAACATCGGGAAGATCACGAAGTTCATGATGCCCGCGAAATTTTCGAGCTGCTTGATGAGCGAGGAAAGCAGCATGCCGAGCGCGCCGAACATCAGGCCCGAGAGAACCAGCGCGGGCAGCACGGTGAAATAGCCGGTAAGCGGCGGCTCCACTTCCCAGAACCAGGCGATGGCAAGGAAGGCATAGACCTGGAGGATTGAAACCAGGGTGCCGGCCACGAGCTTGGACGAGAGCAGGAACCAGCGCGGGAACGGGCTTACGAGCAGCGTGCGCATGCTGCCCGTCTCGCGGTCGTAAACCATGGAGAGCGAGGACTGCATGCCGTTGAAAAGCTGGATCATCGCGAGCAGGCCCGGCACGATGTAGACCTCGTAGGGGATGTAGGTCTCGTAGGGCGGGATGATCGCGATGCCCAGCGACTGGCGGAAGCCCGCCGCGAAGATGAACAGCCAGACCAGCGGGCGGACCAGCGCCGAGACGAAGCGCTCGCGCTGATGCAGGAAGCGTAAGGCTTCGCGCCAGACGATGCCCCTGCCGCAGGTGAGGTATTGCGCGAGCGAGAAGCCCTGCCGGGAATTCACCACCGCTGACGGATGAGCCATACTCATGGGGCGTCACCCCTCACCCTGTCCCTCTCCCAATGGGAGAGGGAACGCCAGAAATCCCGCTGCGGACAGTTCAGGGGTCCCTTCTCCCATAGGGAGAAGGACAGGATGAGGGGTTGTGCGCTTAGTGTAGCCCACCACCGTAAAATTCACACTCATTCCCCCACCTCGCCGCCTGCCGCGCCCTGGGTGAGCAGGTGGAACGCGCCGCCGATATCCTGTGCCCCGGCGGCCGCCACGATGGCCGACACACGCCCTTGCGCGCGCACCACGCCGTTATGCAGCACCACGGCGTGATCGCTATCGGCCACCTCGTCGATCAAATGCGTCGCCCAGAGCACGCTAAGCCCCTCGGAGGCAACCAGCCGGCGGACGTGCCGCACGATGTCCGCCCGCGCCTCGATGTCGAGACCCACGGTCGGCTCGTCGAGCAGCAAGAGCTTCGGGCCATGCAGCAGCGCCCGCGCGATCTCGACCCGGCGCATCTGCCCGCCGGAGAGGTTGCGCGCCTTCTCCTGCGCGCGGCTTCCAAGCGAAACCTGCGCCAGCACGCGCCCTGCCCGCTCCCGCGCCTCGCGTCCGGACATGCCATGCAAAGCCGCGTGATAGAGCAGGTTCTGCCAAACCGAAAGATCGAGGTCGAGCGTGCGGGCCTGGAACACCACGCCAAGCCGCCTGAGCGCCTCGCCCGGCTGGCGCCTAAGCTCATGCCCGAAAATGTGGATTCCGCCTGCTTGCGCGTTGAAGAGCCGCGTTATCAGCGCGAACAGCGTGCTTTTGCCCGCCCCATTCAGGCCTAGCAGCACCGTGAAGGTGGCCGCGCCTGCGCGGAAGCTCACATCGTTCAGCGCTTTGCGCGCGCCGTAGGAGTGGCTTAGGTGCTCGACTTCCAGCGCAAGCTCCGCCCCAGGCCACGGCGTGCGCGGCTCGGCATAAAGGCGGAGATCATGCAAAGCCGAATTCATTCTTGCGCCTCGATCGCCACGCCCCAGGGTTCACGTCCAACCTGGATGGATTTTATCACCTTCAAACCGGCCACATCGATCACAGACACGTCATTCGACAGGCCGTTGGTGACGAGCAGGTATTTCTGATCGGGCGTGAAGGCGCCGTGCCAGACGCGCTGGCCCACGAGCAGGTATTTCCGCACCTCGTAGGTCTGGCCATCGACCACGGCGACGCGGTTCGCTGGGCCGAGCGAGACGAACACGGTCTTGCCGTCCTTGGCGATGTTGAGCCCCACGGGCTGGATCGCCTCGCGCCTGAGCCCCGGCACCTCGAACGTGATTTTCTTCTTCACCTCATGCTTCACGGGATCGATCACGCTCACCGTGCCGCCAACCTCGGAGGAAACCCAAAGCTCCGAGCCATCGCCCTTGAATGCCGCGAAGCGCGGCCGGGCGCCCACGAGCACGCTGCTCACGATCTCATGCGTCTTTGCGTCGATGAAGTGCGCCATGTTGCTCGTCTCGGAGGTGCAAATCACCGTCTTGCCATCGGGGCTGACGGTCATTCCCTCCGGCTCGACGCCGACCTGAATGCTGCCTGCCTGCCGCTGCGTCTCCATATCGATGACGGTGACGGTGTTGTCGTTCTCGTTGGCGACGTAAAGCAGCTTGCCCGCCGGATCGAAGGCGAACAGCTCCGGATCGATGCCGGACGGCAGGCTGCCGGTGACTTCCTTGGTCTTGGTGTCGATGATCTGGATGGTGTTACTGTCGCCGGCCGCGACGATCACCGATTTGCCGTCCTTGGTCATGGCGATGCCGCGCGGGCGCTGCCCAACCGGGATGGTCTTCACCACCTCCAGCTTATCTGTGTCGATAACGCTGACCGTGTTGCCCTTTTCGTTCGAGATGTAAGCCTCGTAGGCTGCGGCCGGCTGCGCCGTAAACGCCAGCACCACCGCGGCAGCAAGGGCAAAGGGCAACTGCAACGGCCAGAGGGCGCAACCCCTCATCCTGTCCTTCTCCCTCAGGGAGAAGGGACGATGTTGCGCGCTCCGGGAACTATTCAGGGGTTCCCTCTCCCATGGGGAGAGGGACAGGGTGAGGGGAGATTCCCCCGGTTCGGTACTCCATGCCACGCGGTCTTCCGTTCCGCTTTTTCCCTGCATCATTTCAATACGCATTTCGTTTCCGGTTTGTCGTAGCCGAGCGTATCCAGCTCCGATACGGGGTGCAGAAAGCCCTGCTGCGGGGAGATCGAGACGACGTTCTTGCCGTCGCTCAGGAGGATGGGCTGGCGAAGCTGCAAGTCCCAGGAGCGGACGGTGAGCGCGCGGCCCTTGAAGGCGGCCAGTTCGAAGGAGGCCCCCAGGATATAGTCGCGGACCTGCCGCGCTTCCGCCGATTTCGTCCGGGTGACGGCCTCGCCAATCATGCGCACCGCTGTCCACGCCTGCATGTCTAGCGGCCGCATGCGGCGCGAGAACTGCTTCACGAAGCGGTTTTGCAGTTGCGTGGCGCCCCACTGCTCCATCGACGGGTCCCAGCTCGCGGGGCTAAGCCCGGCCGAGCCCGCGACCGGCCGTGCCGCCTTGGTGCGGTAGGGGAGGTAGGCGGCGAACACTGCGTTCTCGTCGGCGGCAAGGAGCACGTCGTAATCCGGCAGGCCTTGGGTAAACAGCGGGATCTGCCGCTGGACCTCGGCAAGGCCGCTATCGGTCTGCCGCGCCCCGCCCTTGTCCTCGAACTCCTTTTCCTCGACGATCTTCGCGCCGAACCGCGTGGCGGCGCGCTTCAGCGCGGCGGCAAACAGCTTGTCCTCCGGGTGCGAGCCGCTGACCAGCACCCATTTCAGCCATTGCTTCCAGACCAGATATTGCGCGAGCCCGTCAGCCAGCATCGAGCGCGGGGGCGCGATATGGACGATACCTGCGCGGCAATCCTCCCCGCGCAGGGCATCGTCCGCGGCACCGGCGTTGAAGAACAGCATGCCGCGCGCACGGCCCGCATCGGCGGCCTTGAGCAGAGCGTCCGCCGGCAGGTCCGTCACCACAAGCGAAATGCCTTCGCCGCCAAGCCTTTGAACCGCCGCCGCCGGATCTTCGCCCGGCCCCAGCTTGACATCGGTAACGGAGAACTTCTGGTTCAGGAAGCGCCCGGTCGTGTTGTTGTCGGCGATGGCAAGCTCGGCACCCGCGAGCCCCGCATCGGGCGCGGCTACGTCCAGCAGCGAAATGGCGGGCATCTGCTCCGCCCTGCGCAAATAGCCGATCTTGATTTCAGCGGTATCCACCGCCGCCGCGTCCGCCGCCAGCGCGAGGAGCATGGCGGCAGCGGCGATCGCCTCAAGGAATGACCGTTTCAAGCTCCCCATCCAATTCTTGTTTCGGGTATATGATGGTTGGCTAGCCCCCCGCCTGCAAGCCTCCCGCGTATCGGCTAAATGGATAATTTGCGTATGCTTTTTTCCAAGGCTATAGTTTCGCGATGCGCTCAATTCTAATGAACGCGGCCTTTCTGCTTCTCTTCTTGAGCGGCGCCGCCCCTCTTCCAGCGAACGCCTTGCCGCGGGTCGCCGTTTTCGATTTCGAGCTTATCGACAGCAGCCTTGACGGCGAGGTCTACGGCACCGCCGCTGCCGAGAAAGAGCGCCTGCAAAGGCTTGGGCAGCAATTGCGCGCTGCGCTCGCCGGGTCCGGCCGCTATGAGGTCGCGGATATAGGTCCCGTCGAAGAGGCCGCCCGCGGGAGCAATCTTCAAGCTTGCGGCGGCTGCGACGGCGATTTTGCTAAAAAAGTAGGCGCCAGCTTCTCGATTACAGGCACGGTCCAAAAAGTATCCAACCTTATACTGAATATAAATATTTATGTACGCGATACCGCGAGTGGCGATGCAATTTTGTCAATGAGCGCGGATATGCGTGGCAATACCGACGACTCTTGGTCTCGAACATTGAAGTGGCTGATAAAAAATCGTCTGCTAACTTCCAATTTTGGGCAGACGTCCGACAAATCCCCGCTGTGATGCGCTAATCCGGCGCACCCCCTCAAATATACGCGGCCTTGAATGTGTTAACCTTGCCGCGTATGCTGTTTAAATTGCTGTGCCGAGGTTCCGGCGAATATTCGAGGCCCCTTTGGCATCGGGTTTGCTTAACGGCACAGCAACAAGGCAACGAGGGAAATCAACGGATGATAGAACTTGTGATGACCGTCTGCATCGTCACGCAACCCGCAACCTGCCGGGATCAGCGCCTGCTCTCCGATACGAGTTCGACGCCGATGCAATGTCTGATGACCGCTCAGCCCACCATCGCCCAATGGGGCGCCGAGCATCCCAAATGGTTCGTGCAGCGCTGGAAGTGCCAATATCCCCGGAAGGGCGATAAGGACATTTAGCCTCCAGCAGTTCCGCACCTAGAAGCAGCGCACCTCCGCCTCCGCTTGCGCACGGCGCAAAGCGTCAACCGCAGCTTTTGCCGGCGGCGGCGAGCGGAACATGGCCCCGAAGAAGCCCGGCACCTGGTTCAGGCTCAGGACCGTTTCGGCTTCGACATAGCGGTCGTAGGGCAGGAGGCTGGCGATAACGTCGATCGAGCACGAGCAGCGGTCCAGAGCCGTGCGGCTGTCGCCATTTGCCTTCATGCAGCCGAATACGTAGTCGGCGCGCACTGAGGTGGGATAGTCGTTGAGCCCTGCGGCGCCGGCGTTTCCGCACAGCAGCAGGGTGGCGGCGAACAGCGCCAGCCAGCGCCGGCGCCCTGCCGGTCTGCCGCGGCGCCTATAGTTTGGCCCTGGATTTCTTCGCTTCGCTCGCAATGGCTTTCGCCCTCGTTATGCGACGGGATGTAACCTGCACTAACCGTTTTGCCCCTCACCCTGTCCCTCTCCCATTGAAAGAGGGACAGGGTGAGGAAGAATGCCCTATGTCTCAGCCGCTACTTCTTGCAGGTGCGGCGGGCGGCAACGTCCAAAGTAGACGGCAGATAGCGTGTGACCTCGAAACCGGCGTCGACGGCGGACGCGGCAGGCTTTGTCCATGTCTTCATAGCTTGGGACCTCCTCCAGTTTTTCTGTCCCCTTAGACAGATATTTATTTTGTGGCGCAAGCTCAGTGCGCTGAGCGTACGAAGAGCAATATCGCTTCTTGCTTCGAATCCTCCTAGTAACATTGGCGTTAATCAAATATATGTGAAACCGCATCGCACTTGGGGCCGCACATACGGCTTAAGGGAAGTGCTGGCAGCCGCGCTGGAAGATTGCCTCTCCTTCGCTTGAGCCGGCTGGGCGCGGCTGGATATCCGTCTTGTCGCAACCTCAGCGGGATTCGCGTTGGCTGTTGCCGCCGGGCAACTTGCGAATCGAACGAAGCTGTTGGGGGAACTGCTTAATAAGCCTGTGAAAATAGGATACAATTTTAGTTTTCGCCAAGTTATTCACGTTTACGCGCATAATTGTAATAAAAATCGCCCTCAGGTTGCGCAACCCAAGGTGGCCGTCTACTATCCCCTCTCCAGCATGGCGTGGCCATGGGGCGGCGTCCTGCCGAGGTGTTGCAGTACCGATGTTTAGATGGGGATTTGAGTGATGAAACTGTTATCCGGCATCGTGGCCGCGGCGCTGACCGGCGCAGTGGCCATGACTTCAGCCAATGCGGCGGACATGTATCGCGGACTTGGCGCGGAGCCCATGAAGGATGGCCCGGTTTATGTTGGTGTAAACTGGAGCGGGCTTTATGCCGGCGCGAATGGAGGTTATGGCTGGAGCAATCGCTTCGATAACCTCGATCCAACCGGCGCTTTCGGCGGCGGCCAGATCGGCTACAACTTCCAGCGCGGCAATCTAGTGGTTGGCTTGGAGGCCGACATCCAAGGAGCGGGCATTACCGATAGCGGCGGCGGCGTTAAGTCGTCGCTCGATTGGTTCGGCAGTGTCCGCGGCCGCGCAGGCTATGCGTTCGACCGCACCCTTGTTTATGCGACTGGCGGCTTCGGTTATGGGCAGGTGACAAACGCCGGCTTTGCCGGAACGCAGACCGGCTGGGTTGCTGGCGGCGGCTCCGAGTACAAGATTACACCTGTGTGGTCTGCCAAGGTGGAGTATCAGTACTTCGATCTTGACGCTCCAGCCAGCAGTGCTGTTGGCCCGCTCGGCGCCGGCACAGGCGACCGCACCCAATTCAGCACCATCCGCGCCGGCGTGAACTATTTTATTGGCGGCGGTTACGATCCCTTGAAATAGCCGCAGCTCCAATGTGCTTCGGAAGCGGCGCCCCCGAGTGCCGTTTTCGCATTGAGCCAGCGCGGAATTTCGTTGCACATCGGCAACGGGCGAGTATTTAAGCTCATACTCAATCTCGGGTTGGTTTTGCGCGTGTGCCCTCTCCTCTAAATTCGCTCTCAGACACGGGGCTAGTGTTTACTATTGGAGGGTGGAATTATGCTTCATCGAGTTCTTCTTGCTGCCGCGAGCGTGGTAGCATTTTCGGCAGCCGCAAACGCAGCTGACATGTATCGCGCAGCGCCCAGCTACAAAGACGTTCCTTACGTCGGCGTGAACTGGAGCGGCTTCTACGCCGGTGTCAACGGCGGTACCGCTTCTGACTCCCAAGACTGGAATAACCATGGCGGGTTCTTTGGCGGTCAGATCGGCTATAACGTCCAGCGTGGCAATCTCGTGTTCGGCGTCGAGACCGACCTTCAGACTCCCACCGATTCCGGTGACAACGGCTTCTACTTCGGCACCGTGCGCGGCCGTATCGGCTATGCCATTGATCGCGCTCTCGTTTATGGTACGGGCGGCTTCGCCTATGCTGGGGCGGATTGCTCTGGCTGTTCCGTGGACGGCTGGGCACTTGGCGGCGGCGTCGAGTACAAGCTCGCTCCGTCTTGGTCGGTCAAGGGCGAGTATCAGCGCATTGAGCTGAGCGACAGCAACGTGACCTCCACGGCCGACACGTTCCGCATCGGCGTGAACTTCTTCGTCGGCGGCGGTTACGACGCGCTGAAGTAGGCTCCGGCTTACA